>NZ_NFJA01000079.1:0-18545 GCF_002159615.1 Bacteroides sp. An279 | reverse complement strand
AAAATAGGAACCGCCGTATGCCGAACGGCACGTACGGTGGTGTGAGAGGTCGGTGAACATGAAAATAGGAGATAAACACCTATGATTAATGTTTACCTCCTACTCGATTGGTTCTAATGTGAATCTGTAGCTCATTTTTCTTTCTGTTTGGATGTTACTATGCACATTTTCGCAACTTCACAAACCCCTCGGTTGCGAAAATGTGCATAGTAACAGGTTTATTTACTGTATTCTCCATGATTCTCTTTTCTGAATAATGTTCCGATGTGGCGTTTTAGAAACATCTTGAAAGCATGTTCCTTCATCCCGTAACTTTCAGCAATACCGATACCTTCTGCCGTTGTAAATCTCTGAGGCAGATTCAGGTAGATGTTGCGGTGCAATTCGCTCAACTGTTCCTGACTGACGGCAGTCTGCACTTTTACGGCTGTTGTCCGAAAATACTCGGCCAGCAGGATGGCACGGTTCACGCTTTCAAGGTCAATCGTATGCTTATCGCACTCTCCGCAAGTCCATCGGGCAAGCTGTATAATTAGACAAAACCGGATAATGTAGATTTCCAGTTTGCAGTAAATACCTACCAAAGCATCATTGGTTTCCATATCACATTGACGGGCATTTTCATGCTGCCAACCGTAAAGCCGTTGCTTGGCATCTTCATCGAATGGCAGGCATTGAGGCTGTAACTCATTGTTCTCGTCATGCGGACAATCCTGTGTGATCAGCTTGTCGATAATCTGTTGCCACTGGCTTTCCAGTTCTTCAGGAGTTTCCCGGTCGTTCCATCTGCTTTTCAAGACAGATTCAGGCATCACGAAAAGAATACGGTCTATGAAACCGTTACTCGAACGCTCGCCCTTGACCAGTTCGCCCAAAATCTTCTTTTGGATAGTACCGATAACAGAGATATAGGGGCGTCTGATAAAAATGGAACTTTGCGTACTCTTGCGGTCGGAAATAGTGGGCTTGGCATTGAACACCGAAAGCCAAAACTGTTCTTCCGAACCGTTATTATAGCGGTTGAAATTCTTGAACCAGGCCGACAGCTCGTCCGACCAAAGGCATAGTCCTCTGGGATTCTGGGCATGTATCTGGCTCAATCCTTCGGGAGTGATATCCGAAACAAGAAAGCGTCTGCGCACGGGAGCCTGCAGAAACTCATCCAAACCGGCTTCAAGACGTTCCTTTTTGCTCATGGACATAGAGCGTTCATACTCGGCATACAACTTCTGATATTCCTGATTCTGACGGTAATCGTGTTCAATAAACGGCTGGAAAGCGAAACTCAGCGGATGACTTTTATTGGCTCCAGGGCGTCCAATCAGTGCCATGTACAGAATGGGACTTTCCAGCCAGTTGCGCTTCACCTGCACCAGATGGGAGTTGCCAATCCCCACAGCAATGGCCGCAAGGATAGCCGCAGCGACATAATCCACGGGATAGCCCTGACAATCGTGCAAACTGCTAATTATACGCTGAATCCTGATAGGAAAGACATCTATTGGGAATTCACCGCCAGACATCTTGGCTCCGATGCGTACAGCTTCGCCGATAATACATTCTGCGGTTAATTTGGAGGTTTCCATATCCATGCAGATCAAAAGTTATAACCTCCCTTTGGTTTGCGTTTCGCTCCATGTACTATCTCCGCTGCCTGTTCTTGGATCGACATGGCCTGCATCTGCTTGCGACCGGACTCAATCCATTGCAGCAACTCATCTTCATAGAAGTAGAGTTTCTTACCTTTTTTATAAGCTGGAATTAGTCCTTTACGCGCAAGCGTGTAAATGGTAGGCTTTGCCTTTCGTGTGATTTTACAGGCTTCGTCAATTTCAATAAGACGATGCTTGTCGGAAGAAGCCTGCGGTTGCAGTGCCGCCACCATTTGACGGATTTGTTCCATCTGTTCTGTGAGATAACCTACCGCCTGCGGCAGCTTATCAAAAGTGATTTGTTCGTTTGCCATACGTACTCGTTTTTAATTGTTCGCTGGCAAAGGAAATTGGTGTTTTGATGGTGGGAAACATCACCGGAATATAACTGTGAGATAACTTTTGGTGGTGATTGGTAGTGATTTTTAGGATTTTGAGTACTTTTGCATTGTGGAAAATGTAGAGCGCGTTTATGTAATTCTTATAGAGTATGATATATGCTACTGAGGTAATCGTAAAAAAGATTCAACGATTTACGACGGAAATAAATAAAGGATAAAGAATATGATAAGGAGTCTGTTTTTATTGAGCATTATCAATATGAAGAATTATATGATCAAAACGATCATGATTATATAATGCTTCAAGTTCAAAACTCAGAAATTAATCTAACATTAAAAACTACTTGTTTTGGGGGTATTGAAAGTATTCTAAATGTTCATTACCCATCGGTGTTAGATAATAAGAGATCTAATTATTCTATTGTATATAAAAAACACAATGTGAATGCTGTAATATGTCATTTTGATGGATACACAGGTTTGCATTCAGAAGAAGAATGTATCACAATAAATGAGCAACTAGAGAATATTAAAAAAGATAAGACATTAAAACCTTATTGGGATTATTCGCCAAAGGAAGTTCCTATTTTAGAAAAATTCAGAGAAGATATTTATATGTTTTTAGCTAGTAGTAAGGATAAATTATGATTAATGCAAAATATATCCCAATGTTTGACGAACAAGAGTTTGTCCTTGTGTGTCGTAAAAATGATTATGAGAATGGAATAATTGGTGATGGCTTATTCCTTGTGAGTAGAGAAGAATGGGAAGATACTGATGATTATTCAATTAAAACATTTGATTTGCTTTTAACAGCAGTTGAAAATAATGTGGTTAAGCTGTACCCTGCCCCCAATAATGCAGTGGTAATATTTCAAACTCTTCCTTATTCAAAAAAAGTAGATTACATTGAAGTAGATTAATATCTGAATTATACTATTTTTACATCTAATTTAATACAACATACTGATTCTGTATGTGACATTTTACGCTCAATTGTTGATATCTCCAAGTCACGAAGGGTATGGGCAAAGACATTCTTGATGAAGGTTGCAGTATGAATACGCTTTCTGCCAAAAGCCTTGCCTATATTCCATCCAAAGTGCATAATATCAATGCTTTTAAGTTGTGAATCCACCTTTACGGGCGTTATCTTTTGCAAGGTATCGCCTGAACTATATTCAGCAACGTATGTACATAGACGGTTGAGATCCTCTTCACTCATATAGGCAACCATTGTTTGCTTCGTATAGCTGATGACCTTTTCCAATTTGGTTTGAATAGCACGATTCTTTTTTGCGATAGAATTGGTTCGCATAACTTCATATTCTGAAGGTCCAGAGATTGCTTCTTCAGTGGTAGGAGCAGGCTCAATGACATCAGGCGTAGCCTGGTTTGATTCTTTGATTGTAGTGGCTTCCGGCTCAGAAACGGTATCATTGTGATTTTTCATCGTTTGAAAAGCAGAGAAACGCAATAAAAAAGCTTCTATGCGTGGCAGCAGAAACTGATTGAAAGTTGTCTGTAAGCTGGCATAGATCGCCATTAAGACAATTACTGTCGCAAAAAATGCAACACTACTACTGAAATCGTCAACACCATTGGATAAAACAAACTGACGAGCTAAAACCCCAACAACAAGAGTGCCTACCAAGACAAGGGAATAGAGTGCTATATGTTCTATACTTTTCTGATTCATAGTGATATTTGCTAATTGTTTGTGCGCAAATATATGTCATTTCATAAATACCATGTTATAAATCCAAGAAAGTGGCAGCATTTGTCCTCGATATGGTACTTATTTCTATACCATCTATGCCACAATAGAATAAAAAAGAAGAGTCCAACTAGGTTTTAACCACATGTCGGACTCGTCTTACGTTACAGAGCTTTATACTATTTCAGTGAAATCTTATTCGCCGTCTCTCGTTTCTTGGAATTAACCAAATCAGCATAGATTTGAGTAGTGGTGACATTCTTATGCGTTAGCATCTTCGATACTGTGTAAATATCTGTGCCTAAAGAGATTTGGATGACCGCATACGAGTGCCTGAAGCAGTGGAAGGTTATGTGTTTTCTGATTCCGGCTTCAGCAATCCATTGTTTCAGGGGATGATGAGTCATGGAGCGGGTTAAGCCTTTGAAGACTTTTCCGGTGCCCCATTCGCCACACAACTCCAGTGCTTCCTGACTGATGGGAAGGGTGGCCTCGGTTTCTGTCTTTTCGGTGCAGATTCGGATGTAGTAACCTTGATCCGGACCGACTTCAAAATCACGCCAGTCCAACTTCAGAATATCACTGATACGGAGGCCGGTCATGCAGGCAAACAGGGAGGCCTGTTTCAAGACTGGAATTTTGCAGGGTGTAGCGGCCAGTTTCTTGACTTCATCAAGTGTCAGATACTCTTTCTTGACTTCTTTCCATTCAATCTTTTCCAGAAAGTCGTTCAAGTTCTCACGCAACATCTTTTCTTTATAGGCTATCTTCAACAGGGCTCGGAATGTAGAATAATATCCGGCTGCCGAATTGCGTGAGATATAAGCATTGGGATGATTGATTTGTTTGCATTTGAGCAGGTAATCCCTGAACTTCTCGCACAGTTCCACGATGACATCGCCAAAGGTACATTTGCCGCCGACAAATTTCTCAAAGTGATTGTAAACACAATCCCATTTCTCATACTTTTCCCGTGCCTTTGTCCGGAAGTAGGCGAGGAAATCTACCTTTTGCTTGTTCTTGTCCAGGAACCCGAATTCTTCATTGATAAGCGACTGGACACGGATACAGCGGATTGCCTCTGCCTTGTTCAGCATATCCTGGTTGAACATTCTTTGCTGCTCGTTCTTCGGCTTGGCATAGATGTAGATGCCGAGGAATTCCCGGCGACTCATCTTCATCGTGTAAGGATTGCGGATGGCCGGATAATAATCCAGATAAAGAGATATGCGGTCGTTACGCAATGGCTTTTGTCTCAAAGTTACGTTGGTGCATGTAAGTGTCATAGCTATATTGTTTTTTGATTAATACTCGTTTTTGTTGCAAATAAAATAGGTGTTATGATGGTGATATTTATCACCGGAAAATAACTTTCAGCTCATTCTATCTTTGGAGGCTCAAAGAACTTGTCCAGCTCAGCCCGCAGGATCTTGGTATATTTACCGACCTTGATACGGGGAATATTATGGTATTTCACATAATGGTAGAGTTGATCCCGTGTCAGATTGAATCGCTCCATCGCTTCGGCAATGGTGTAGTATTTGGGCTCTTCTGGGGCAATGAGACCTTTGGCAATGTCCACATGCTTTTTGGAGTAGTACACCATGATGCCAACCTTCTTCTTGGGAATGGCATTCTTTGAAACAAAAGAATAGATGGCCGTTAGTGTCATGCCGAACTTCTCCTGCATGTCTTGCGTGCTGTACCATTCCTTGATTTCAGGATCGGGAGCTTTCTTTGCAAAGTAGTCGTCAATATGCTTTTTGCTCCAATAGGTTTTACCACGGTTAAATGTCCTAGGGATATTATGCTCTTTAGCTATATGAAATATCCAGGAATCTTTGACACCGAATTTCTCTTTAATCTCATTGGTGGTATAGAAGTCTGTGATAGGAAGAGTGTCTTTAGGTTGTCGTTTCTTGTATGGGTTTCTTTTGAGCATCTCTTCTATATCGCTCTGCCGAACAAATGAAAGCCTACTGCTCAACTTGTAAGCAACAAGATGTCCAGTATAAATCATTTTATAAACAGCTTGCAGTGAAAGCCCCAACAAAGTAGCAGCCTGAGCGATCGACAAATATTCCTTGTCTTTAATATCTATCAAAGGCTTTTCACTCTTAACGATTTGAATCCTTTGCTCTTCCTGCTGAATCCGTTTTGCTCGTATGGCCTGTTTATAAGCCAAATTCGCGCATCTGTGTGAGCAGTATTTCGTAGTTACTTTTTGTGCTACGAATTCTTGGCCACACCACTCACAAATCTTTTTAATTCTAATGTTGCTCTTTGCCATTTTACTTGAATTTTTAGGGTTTATTTCTCCTTGATTTCTCCAGTTTTATTCCACCATCTTAAACTATATTCAACCATATTCAACTTTCTCCACGACCTTGCCAACGATAATCCTCAGATTTTCGTGGTGAGGTACACAGGAGGTACAAAAAATGGCGTAAAAAGGCTTAGCAACGATTATCAACGATACTTGAGCAACAAAAAAGGCGCCCGTAAAGAGCGCCATATTAATCGATTATAATCAATTTAACTATTTGATAATCAAGTATTTACTTGCCGATGCAAAAGTGCTCAAAAATAGAGCTAAGCACTTCATCTGTCGTTACATCACCTACAATATCGCTCAGATGAAAGATGCATTCGCGCAAGTCTTGCGAGATGAAATCGCCGGAGAGGTTTGTAGACAATCCTTCTTGCACGCGCCGGATAGCCGCAAGGGCATGGATGAGGGCTTCATAGTGGCGGGCATTCGTTACGATGACATCGCCGGTCTGGATATCTGGAAGAGCGGCAAATTCCACCAGCTTTTCTTGCAGGGCGATGATGTTTTGTCCTTTCTTGGCGGATATCTCAATGACTGTTCCTTGTGGAGAGAGGAAGGTGGGAGTGTCCGCTAAGTCACATTTGTTAAGGGCTACGATGACTTGTTTGCCTTCAAGGCGGCCGGCCACTTGCCGGTAGAATGCTTGAAAGGCTGATTCTCCTTGTGATTTGTCACATACGAGAATTACGATTTGTGCCCGGTCAATGGCTTGGAAGCTGCGCTCAATGCCTAATGCTTCTATCGTGTCTTGGGTCTGGCGGATGCCGGCAGTATCGATGAAACGGAAAGTGATTCCGTTTAAGCTTATCGTATCTTCAATAATGTCGCGCGTGGTGCCGTGGATGTCACTTACTATGGCGCGTTCTTCTTTTACCAAGGCATTAAGCAATGTGGACTTGCCGGCATTGGTCTCGCCTATGATGGCTACAGGAATGCCATTTTTGATTGCGTTGCCCGCATGAAAAGAGTTAGCCAAATGAGTGATGAGCTGTTCTATCTGTGCGGCAAGAGCCTGCAATTCTGTACGGTCGGCAAATTCCAGTTCCTCATGGTCGGAGAAATCCAGCTCCAGCTCCATAAGCGAAGTGAGGTGAAGGAGCTGGTTGCGCAGCTTAGCCAGTTCTCGGCTGAAACCTCCGCGCATCTGATTCATGGCCAGGCGATGGGTAGCTTCAGACGTAGAGGCGATAAGGTCTGCTACTGCCTCCGCCTGGCTCAAATCCATTTTCCCATTCAGGAAAGCGCGCTGGGTATATTCGCCGGGCATTGCCGTACGGCATCCTTGCCCGATGAGCAAATGCATCACTTGCTGGAGGATATACGCCGAGCCATGGCACGAAATTTCGGTGGCATCTTCGCCCGTATAGGAATGGGGGGCACGGAAGACAGAGACCAGCACTTCGTCGATAATTTCTCCTTTGCTGTTTTTGATATGCCCGAAGGCAAGGGTGTAGGGCTTGCGCTCCGTCAGAGGGACGGTTGAGCCTATGGGGGTGAAAATACGGCCGGTTAATGTCACGGCATCGGGACCGGACACGCGAACGATGCCTATCGCTCCTCCTTGGGCAGTGGCTATGGCACAAATGGTATCTTGGTGGTTCATATGGATTGTCTGCTATGATTATATAAGGTGCCGGCAAGTATCCGGACCGCTTGTTCAAGGTACAGCTTATCGGTTTCATCGAAAGCCGCCGGAAGGTCTGAATCAATGTCGAGCACGCCTTTTACTTCGCCTTGGACAATAAGAGGCACTACGATTTCCGAACGCGAGAGCGAACTGCAGGCAATGTGTCCGGGGAATTGTTCCACGTCGGGCACAACCAATGTCTGCATCCGTTCCCAGGCGGTTCCGCACACGCCCCGTCCTTTCTTGATGCGATAGCACGCCACGCTTCCTTGGAAAGGCCCTAATACGAGTTCATCGTTTTCCGCTAAATAAAATCCTACCCAAAAGAAGCCGAAAGCTTCTTTTAGGGCGGCGCATGTATTGGCGAGTACGCTTATTTCATGTGTTTCACCCTCGATAAGGGGGGCAAACTGGCGGAGAAACGTTTTGTAGCGTTCCGCTTTGTCTGTAATGTGGTCTTGTTTGAAATTAGCTTCCATTGTAATTAAGGATAAAAAATCAAATCCGTTCAAGCACGACACGGATAAGGTCGTCTATTTGGTTCTTGTAACCCGTATTGGCTTCTTGCTTTACCCGGTTGGCTATGACCATGCATACCGTTGTGGCTTTGTGCCCAAGCAAAAGGGAGAGGCCGGCTATGGCGGAACTTTCCATTTCGTAGTTGGTAATATGCTGTCCTTTGTACTCAAAACTCTCTATTTTCTCGTTCTGGCGGGGGTCGGCAAGAGGGATGCGCAAGCGTCTGCCTTGAGGGCCGAAAAATCCGCCGCATGCCACGGTGATTCCTCTTACCATATCGTTTCTTGCGATGCGTTCCACTAATTCGTGATTGGCATGCACGGCGTATGGAGTGGGGGAGCAGAGGTTTCCTGTCCATCCCAGGTGGTTTAGCAAGGCGCGTTCCAGAGGAAGGTCGCTTACGGCATTCCGCCCCTCGTAAAAGTTGAGCAGCCCATCGAAGCCGATGGAGATTTCCGAGCAGACGAAAGTGCCTGCGGGCGTATAGGGTTGAAGCCCTCCGCACGTGCCGATACGTACCAGTTCCAGTTGGCGCAAGTTGTCTTTCTCTTCACGTGTCCCGAAGTCGATGTTGGCAAGTGCGTCCAGTTCGTTGAGCACGATGTCGATGTTGTCGCATCCGATACCCGTAGAGACCACGGTGATACGCTTGCCTTGGTATGTTCCGGTGATGGTATGAAACTCGCGGCTCTGGATGTCGCACTCTTTCGTGTCGAAGTGCGAAGCGACCAGGTCCACCCGTCCGGGGTCGCCTACCAGTATCACCTTGTCGGCAAGCTGTTCGGGACGCACATGAAGATGAAACACCGAACCGTCTTCGTTGATGATGAGTTCGGATGGGGGAAAGTAAGTTTTCGTTTGCATAGTAGTCGTGTTTTTTACCACAGATTACACAGATTTTTCTTATTAATGAAATAGAACGCAGAGCCGCAGAGCTTTTATTTTTGAGAAGGGCAAAAAGCACAAAGGCTGGCATTTGGCTCTGCGGCCTTTAGCCTTCTCAAAATTTTTCTTTCGCGTTTTTGCGTTTCTGCGTTCCATTTATCAATTGAAAATCTGTGTAATCTGTGGTGAGAATGTGAGATTCTATTTTCCTATCGGCTCGCCTCCCGCGGGATGCTGGTCGGGCTGGGCGATGCTGTTCCGCATGTCGGTATCCGCCTGGATGTTCTTCATGCGGTAATAGTCCATGATGCCGAGGTTCCCGCTCCGGAAAGCGTCTGCCATGGCCTTGGGCACTTCGGCTTCTGCCTGAATCACGTTGGCACGGGCTTCTTCCGCCTTGGCTTTCATTTCTTGCTCCAGCGCGACCGCCATGGCACGCCGTTCTTCCGCTTTGGCTTGGGCGATGTTCTTGTCGGCGTTTGCCTGGTCCATTTGGAGGGCAGCCCCGATGTTACGGCCTATATCGATGTCGGCTATATCAATAGAGAGGATTTCAAAAGCGGTACCGGCGTCCAGCCCTTTGCGGAGCACGAGCTTCGAGATAGAGTCGGGGTTTTCCAGTACCGACTTATGATTCTCGGACGAGCCGATGCTCGATACGATGCCTTCGCCTACGCGTGCCAAGACGGTATCTTCGCCTGCGCCTCCCACCAGCTGGCGGATGTTGGCACGCACCGTTACGCGGGCTTTGGCGATGAGCTGGATGCCGTCTTTTGCCACGGCGGTCACAGGAGGCGTGTCAATCACCTTCGGGTTGACCGACATCTGTACCGCCTCGAACACGTCACGTCCGGCAAGGTCGATGCCCGTTGCCATCTGGAAGGAAAGCTCGATGTTGGCTTTCGATGCCGATACCAGCGCGTGCACCACTTTCTCCACGTGTCCGCCTGCCATGTAGTGGGCTTCCAGTTCATCACGGGTGATGGTGTTCAGCCCCGCCTTGTGGGCTTCTATCATGGCGGGCACGATGACATGGGGAGGCACGTTACGGATGCGCATCAGGAAAAGCTGTACCAATGATACGCGTACGCCCGATACTTTGGCGGAAAGCCAAAGGAAGAAGGGAACGTAATGAAAGAATACCGCCAAAATGATGACAATTCCAATCACGGCAATAATCTGCAAGTAGAGGGGAGGGATAATCATAATCATAGATATTAAAAGGTGAATAAAAATCAGTTTCCGGCACGTTTTACATAAACCGTATTGTTACCGATACGGGTCACTTCGATGGTCGTGCCTTCATCGATGAACCCGTCGGCGGATTGTACCTCGATGAGATGCCCGTTGATTTCCGCGTTCCCAATCAGCGTGAGGCGCGTGGCAGACGTCCCGCGGTCGCCCACGCGGATGTCAAGCCCTTTCAATGGCTCGGGGCGGAAGTCAAGCTCTTTCTTCAGCGAAAGCCGGTCTACCGTTTTCGAGCGCATCACCCATACGGTGATGCCGATGATGCCGAGAACCACGATGCCCAGCGTGACGAATCCCGCTTGCATACCCATGTCGCTGAAGGCATAATAAATGGCATAGAGCAGACTGCATGCCGACGCGATGCCTGCAAGGGTAATGCCCGGCACGAGGAACACTTCGATAAAGAAGAGTATCAGTCCTGCCACGATAAGCGCGATGATGATAAGTATTTCCATAAGTGTCGTTTTTTTAGTTGGCAAGGTGACGGGTTCTCTTGTCACCTTCTTTTCGTTTTCTCCAGTTCCGTATTCCGTATAGCCGTTTCCAGTTCCGCGATTTCATCCTGCAGCTCTTTCACGCGCCGCTCTTTGTCCAGGATGCCGGGGGCAAGCTGGTCTCTCCCCGCCTGGTTGCTTTCATGATATGCGGTGCGCAGGTTTTCGAGCGAGGCCTGAAGCTCATTCAGGTCTTTTTCCTTTTGGAGGTAAGAGCGGAATTGTTCGCGCGCTTCTTCCGAAACGAAGTCGGAAAGACGGTGATAGATGACATTGTCATCCACTACAAAGCGAAAATCACCTTTCTTTTTCTTTGTGTCTTCGGCATACATTACTTGTGCCAGACGTTGTTTGGCGCTCCGCACCACATTATCGCTAGTCTGCGTTCTCTTTATTTCCTTCAGGCTGGCAAGGGCAATGATGTCCTCAGGGGCGGAGGTCTCAAAGTCGTACACTTCTTTCGATTCGTTAGGGACGAACACGTAGACGCATACCTTACCTTCGGGCTGGTAGCGGTCGGAAGCAAACCAGCCGAGGCGGTTCACTTCGTCGATGGCATACATATAGTCATTCGCCGGCGAGTTGAACGGCATGCCGATGTTATCGGGGCGCAGGTACGTGTTCTCGTCCGAGTCGTAGCGCGTGATGAAAATGTCGTAGCCCCCCAGGCTTTCTTCGTCCTCTGCGGCATAATAAAGGGTGATGCCGTCCGAATCGAGGAACGGGAAGTTCTGGCTGTACCCGCTCTGGCTTATCCCTTGCAAAGGCTGGGGGTCGCTCCAGCGGTCAATAAGTTTCATGCGTGAATAGAGGTGGAATTTTCCTTCCTCGTCGGTTTGCGGAAAGAGGGTCTTGTCTCCCCATTCATTGGTATAGATGGCACCCTCTCCGTTATCGGTCATTTCAATGTTTCCCGAAGCTTTGCTCAGTTTATAGGCAGAAAGAAACGAGGTTTTATCCACAACAAAACTATCTATTACGGTCACCCGTCCCGTACCACGTAGCATACGCGCCGCTAACCGGCATTTCGAGAGTATCCGTTCAGCTTCTTCTGTATCTTGTTTTTTCTTTTCCAGCCACATGATGTGCTCTTCCAGGTTCTCTACCGCATCGTCAAAACGGTATTGGGTGTAGTAAAGCTTGCCTAAATAGAGGTAGGCGTTAATCACTTTCCGGGCTGCGCTTTTCTCAAGATAGGGTTGTGATTCCGCCAATTCTCCGGTTTCGAAGCAACATGCCCCGTACCAAAAATTGTAATTGGCATTCGAAGGGGCACGTTTCACCAGTTTCTCGAATACGGGTTTGGCTTCGGCAAACTTGCCTTCGTTAAACCATTCTTTTGCCTGATTCAAAGTTTGGGCGTGCACCGTCCCTCCGCACGTCAGGGCAAGGAGCAGGGCGGCAAGCATATTTTTTTTTCTGTTCATGTGTATTCTTCGTGTTGTTTTCTCAAAAGTACAAACTTTCTTTGAAATTCGAAGCATATTTTCCATTTCTTTTTTTAGAGTCGCTAAATTGATGTACTTTTGTGCCCGGATTTGAACACAGAGGCGCAGAGGCACGGAGATTTTATTTGCGGTTTTACCATAAAATAATTTGAATATCCGCAAACATCCCATGTAGGGGCGTATCGCATACGCCCTGAAGACACCCACGTGGATTAGTTGACGTATTCGGGCGTATGCGATACGCCCCTACATGGCAATTGGGTGAAATGCGGATATTCAAAAATAAAATATCCCTCTGTGTCTCCGTGCCTCTGTGTTCACAAAGAATGAAAAAAACATGGGAAAAGAAGAAAAACTGATACATACCATCAACCGGAGGTTTAATAAAGGAGTAGTGGAATATGGGTTGATAGATGAAGGCGATAAGATACTGGTGGGACTTTCGGGTGGAAAAGATTCGCTTGCTCTGCTGGAATTGCTAGCCAAGCGGTCTCGCATCTATAAACCTCGCTTTTCAGTAATCGCAGCGCATGTAGTGATGTCTAATATTGCCTATGAGTCGGATACGGACTACCTCCGTACATTCTCCGAAGGATTGGGTGTGCCTTTCGTGAGCCATGAAACTTCGTTCGACCCCTCGACTGATACTCGCAAGTCACCTTGTTTCCTTTGTTCGTGGAACAGGCGGAAAGCTTTGTTTACAATAGCAAAAGAACAGGGGTGTAATAAAATTGCCCTAGGACATCATCAGGACGATATTCTGGAAACTCTTTTAATGAATATGACATTTCAGGGAGCTTTCAGTACAATGCCTCCGCGGCTGGTGATGCGCAAGTTTGACATGACGATTATTCGTCCGTTGTGTCTGGTACACGAAGCAGAGTTGTCGGAGTTGGCACGCATCCGTGAATATCATAAGCAGTTGAAGAATTGTCCTTATGAGAAAGATTCACACCGTACCAATATGAAGGAAGTGTTGCGTACACTGGAGCGTATGAACCCCGAAGCCCGTTATAGTCTTTGGAACAGCATGACGAATATTCAAGAAGACTTACTTCCGAGGAAAGCCCCCCTCCAACCTCCCCACGAAAGGAGTGAGGGGCTACCATTTGCTGGTGACGCGGATTGCAAATCCAGCAAGTTAATTATTAATTGTTGATTGTTAATTATTAATTGTTCAAAATGTTTACACAAGGAATTTATTCGATTGTATTGTTGGTTTTTTCGAACATCTTCATGACATTTGCCTGGTATGGGCATCTGAAGATGCGCGAAGAGTTCAGTTGGTTTGCTTCTTTACCGCTGATAGGTGTCATAGCTTTTAGTTGGGCAATCGCTTTTTTCGAATACTGCCTGCAGGTACCTGCCAATCGCTTAGGATTTCGCGATAGTGGCGGACCGTTCGACATTATGCAGCTTAAAGTGATACAGGAAGTAATAACGCTTTCCGTATTCACCGTGTTTTCGATGATAGCTTTTAAGATGGAGTTGAAATGGAACCATTTTGCTGCTTTTGTCTGTCTGATCCTTGCAGTATACTTTGTGTTCAAGAAGTAGAGAGTATTTGTATGTATCCGGCGTCCATCTGTCTATGCATTCTGAGGCACACAGATGGCGTCGGGAATATGTGTAAGGTCCTTCCAGACAAAAAAGCAATTATTTATTAGTTTTCGATGTTTTGGTAAAGGAATCGCTTGATACTCTTTTTTGCCGTTTTCTCGAACTCTTCGGGATAGAGGCGGATGCGGGTTATCTGGCAATAGGCGGGGAGTTGCTTGTTCAGTTCGCCGCGGTTCACTTCCATCAGCTGTTCCAGTTGGATGGCACTTAGCCCATGTGCGAAAGTATCTTCGTGGTCGGGGTAGACCAGCGCAATAAGCTTATCGCCCGAGAGAAGCACCAGCGATTCACCCACATAAGGCATGTTGTTGAGTCGTGCTTCGATTTCTTCAGGGTAGATGTTTTGTCCTGAAGCGGTAAGCAGCATGTTTTTACATCTTCCTTTGATAAAGATATTTCCTTCGGCATCCTTTATTGCCATGTCACCTGTGTGCAACCAGCCTTCGGCATCGATGGTTTGTGCGGTGGCTTCAGGATTTTTGAAATACCCGGACATTACATTGCGTCCCCGACATACCAGTTCTCCGGGAATGTGTCCGGGGTCGGGTGAGAGCACTTTCGTTTCCATATTGCTGACAGTCCTGCCACACGAAGTGTATTCGATTTCGTCCCACCGGCTATGACAGATAAGCGGTGCCGCTTCGGTCATACCATAGGCGATGGTATAGGGGAAGTTTATTTTGCGCAGGAAAGCTTCTACTTCGGCATTGAAAGGAGCTCCTCCTACAACGATTTCGATGAAGTTGTTGCCAAATACCTCCATTGCCTGATTGCGTATCTGTTCTTTTATCTTGTCACTGATGATGGGAAGTTTCAAAAGCAACTTGCCCAGTTTGTTGTCTACTTTGGGCAGGATGTTCTTTTTAAATATTTTCTCTACGATAAGGGGTACACAGGCAATGACACGCGGACGTATTTCTGCAAACGACTCGGCTATGATTTTAGGTGAGGGCATACGGGTAAGAAACCACAGGTGCACACCGACAGTTACTCCATACAAGAAATCGAAGGTAAGTCCGAAGATGTGTCCTAAAGGGAGCATGGATACAACGTTGTCACCGGCTTGCAGCCCCACTTTGCGATGGATGTGCTGAATATTCGACAAAAAACACCGGTATGGAAGCATCACACCTTTCGAGTATCCGGTAGTACCCGAAGTATAGTTGATGACAGCCAGTTCTTCCGGGTCTTCACGCCGGTAAGACACGTGCTCGGCACGGAATCGGCATGGATAGCGCTTGCCGAACTCTTCGTTCAGATGCTCGCGTGCGTAGGTCAATTGTTTTGAGCGCGATACCACCAGGTCAAAGTTCTTCAATTCGATGATGCCTTCCAGCCTGGGCATAGCAGCCTCATTGAAATTTTCCCACACCTGGTCGCCTACGAACATCATCCGGGCATCGGAATGGTTGACAATATTGTGTACGTTGTCTGCCTTGAATTCGTGTAGGATAGGTACTGCCACAGCACCGTAAGTAATGATACTCAGGAATACAGCAGTCCAATTGGCACTGTTTCGTCCACATAGGGCAATCTTGTCGCAGGGTTTAATGCCGGCAAACTCGAAAAGGATGTGCATCTTTTCTATTTTCCGTGCCACGTCCCGGTATTGCAAGGTAGCACCTTTGTAGTCGGTCATTGCATCGCGGTCCCAGTTCCGGCGTATGCTTTCTTCTATTAATTGTATCAAGCTTTCTTTGTTCTCCATTTTTCTTAAAAAATTGCACAGAAGTTGGTGAATTGTGCGCAAAAGTAATAAAAATTTAGGCTTATAAGTGTATGTGTTGCGAACTTTTTCCAAATAAATGCCTCATTCCACATTGTTTTGGTTTATATTTGGATGTCAAGCATGCCTTTTGATGAACATAAGTGAGTGCCCCGTTTCACATAAGTAACTCGGGCGTTTCACATAAGTGAGTCAGTCGTATCACTTATGTTCGTTTGAAGAGGATTTTTGGTCAATTGGGGATTGGTTATTTTTCAACAGTCTATTGATTGCTTAAAAATGGCTTTAAAAAAAATGTCCTAAAATTAGGATATGTAGAATGAATCTTTTATTTTTGGGGTACCAAATGTATTATGCATATTACTAACTTTAATAATATTTATAACATCATGGAAAACGAAGCATTAATCAAACTTTGTACAGAAAAGGCTCAGAGCTGGTTGACTCCTGCTTATGATGCAGAAACACAGGCCGAAGTAAAACGGATTCTTGAAGACACAGACAAAACCGGACTTATCGATGCGTTCTATAAAGATTTAGAATTCGGTACTGGTGGTCTGCGCGGCATCATGGGTGCGGGTTCAAATCGTATGAACATCTATACAGTAGGTGCTGCTACACAAGGTATGGCCAATTACCTGAACAAATGCTTTGCCGGGAAAAAAGACATTGCAGTAGTAGTGGGGCACGATTGCCGCAACAATAGCCGTAAGTTTGCCGAAATTTCAGCTGATATCTTCTCGGCAAACGGCATCAAGGTATATCTTTTTGATGATATGCGTCCTACGCCGGAAGTATCGTTTGCTATCCGTCATTTGGGTTGTCAGAGCGGTATCAATATTACGGCTTCGCACAATCCGAAAGAATATAATGGCTACAAGGCATATTGGGAAGACGGTGCACAAGTGCTTGCTCCACACGATACAGGCATTATCGATGAAGTAAACAAGGTAAAGGTAACCGATATCAAGTTCCAGGGCAACAAAGAACTGATTCAAATTATTGGCAAAGATATCGATGATATTTATTTGGAAAAGGTGCATGGCATATCTATCGATCCTGAAGTAATCAAGCGTCAGAAAGACCTGAAGATTGTTTATACGCCGTTGCACGGAACCGGTATGATGCTGATTCCACAATCATTAAAGCTGTGGGGCTTCGAAAACGTGCATTGTGTTCCTGAACAGATGGTGAAGAGCGGCGATTTCCCGACAGTCGTATCTCCGAATCCGGAAAATGCAGAAGCTTTGACTATGGCCATTAACCTTGCCAAGAGCATTGATGCCGATATCGTAATGGCTTCCGATCCGGACGCAGACCGTGTAGGCATGGCTTGCAAGGATGATAAAGGTGAATGGGTATTGATTAACGGTAACCAGACCTGCCTGATATTCTTGTATTACATCATCAAGAACCGTATCGCAATGGGCAAAATGAAAGGCAACGAGTTTATCGTGAAGACCATTGTGACTACCGAAGTTATCCGTAAAGTGGCAGAAAAGAATAACATCAAGATGATAGATTGCTATACCGGTTTCAAATGGATTGCCCGTGAAATTCGTTTGCGTGAAGGCAAAGAGCAATACATCGGTGGCGGTGAAGAAAGTTACGGTTTCCTTGCTGAAGATTTCGTACGCGATAAAGACGCGGTATCTGCCTGCTCGTTACTGGCTGAAATCTGTGCTTGGGCAAAAGACCAGGGAAAGACTTTGTACGACATCCTGATGGAAGTTTATCTGGAATATGGATTCTCGAAAGAAGTAACCGTAAATGTAGTGAAACCGGGTAAGAGCGGTGCCGATGAAATCAAGGCGATGATGGACAACTTCCGTGCTTGTCCGCCGAAAGAATTGGGTGGATCAGAAGTGACCTTGACTAAAGACTACAAGACGCTGAAGGCTACCGATAACAAGGGCAATGTGACCGATATTGAAATGCCTGAGACCTCAAATGTGCTTCAGTTCTTCACGGCAGATGGTACGAAGGTATCTGTTCGTCCGTCGGGCACTGAACCGAAAATTAAGTTCTACGTGGAGGTGAAGGGCGAAATGGGCTGTCCGAAGTGTTATGCCCGCGAAACAGCCGCTGCTCTTGAAAAAGTAGAAGCTGTGAAGAAATCGTTGAATATCTGATCAGTAGCTTAGATTAATTACCAACTAATTCACATTTAGAGTGTGAATTAGTTGGTTTTTTTGTCTTCAGATATTTACTTGAAAATTCAAAAACACTTTCTGAAACAGGCTCAGGCATTACGGGAAAGGAAATGTTCCCTTTCCAATTCCAGTAATTTTTCTTTTCGCCAAAGTCCGCCTGCGTAACCAGTCAAATTTCCGTTGCTTCCTATAACCCGATGGCAGGGAATAAGAATGCTGATGGGATTATGTCCGATAGCTCCACCTACAGCTTGTGCCGAAAAATGCTCGACACCTTTTTGGCGGGCGAGTTTTTGTGCAATGTCTTTGTAAGTGACGGTTTGTCCGTAAGGAATTTCTTTTAGTATATTCCACACAGCTTGCCGGAAAGGGGAACCTTGCGGTTGAAGGGCAGGCGGTACACCCGGAAGTTCTCTGTTGAAATATCGTTCCAGCCATTCAAGAGTCTCAACAAACACAGGAAGCTCCTTTTCAACGTAGGTAGCTGTCAGTGCAGGGTCAAAATATTTTTGTCCGTCGAACCATAATCCGGTCAGCGCTTCACCGTTGCTGGCAAGGGTTATGTCACCCAGTGGAGACAGGCATTTATATAGATATCCATTCATGCGAAATCGTTTTTTATTGTAACAAAGATACGTTTTTCTTCCCAACCATCCAATGAAAGCTATGACTGTTTTTTTAGAAGCTGTTTTGAATTTATCGTGCGATGATTTGGGATGAGTTTTTGAGGCATTTTCGCTTCTGTGATGAGGAAGATAGCGGGCTATCTGACGAAGAACA
>NZ_NFJA01000078.1:0-18616 GCF_002159615.1 Bacteroides sp. An279 | reverse complement strand
GGGACAAGTGCAATCCATTACTGATACGGATGTCTATCCATATGCGGACGGGATTGTCATTACCGCTTCTTGATACAGGTTTAGGCCGGTCACCAATTTTAGTCTTTTCCTCATGGGCAATCTCAGGAGCACCGTCAACCTGAACCTCAACTACTTTTTTGCGGGTATCCTTAAACCATTTCTGGAAAATGTTATAAGGGACTTTGTTCTTTAAACAAAACGATTGGAGAGATTCTCCACGGGGTAACGCCTCCGTCTGGTACTGAAAGTAAAACCTTTCAAGATCTTCACTGCTATACATAATCTTTTAATTTTAGTTCGCAGCAAAGTTATTCCTTTCAATTAATAGCCTTTTTTTGACTGCTTACTCAAAAAACTACTGTCCGAAGAAACATCCATCCCCAATCGGTTCAAAGTATAACAGCAAATAGCAAACGTTGCCGAGCCCGAAATCAAGAATGAAAAATCAAAGAAACTGAATGCTTCCGATATGCGGTCTATGATTTTTTGAAAGTTGGCAGCCATAATAGTGTAGGTAAAACCATGAAGAAAACATAAATTTCAAACTATTTTGCTTCTCAGCATTGCCGATACACCTCTGCCACTTGCTCCGCTATGTGGCTCCAGTCGTATTCCGCCATATCGTAGCGCACTTTCCGGTAAGGCTTTTCGATATTCTCCTGCAGCTTTTGGGCAAGCACATCTATATCGCCTACGGGGAAATAGCTTTCATAATCCAAGCCCACTTCCAGATTGGCGGGTATGTTGCTCACGATAACCGGACAGCCGTAGCTCATGGCTTCCAGCAAAGCGATGGGCAAGCCTTCGTGGGAAGAAGGAAGCACAAAGCAGCGTGTATGCGTAAGCAGCGAATGAAGCTTCTTCCCCTTGATGAATCCGGTAAGCACCACGCCGTTCTCCTTTGCCATCTGTTTCAAATGCCGCGAATACTCATCCTCAAAATCCGTATCGCCAGCCAATACCAATTTTACATCCGAATGGAAATCCTTCATTTTTACGAACGCTTCTATCAGGTGATGCAGGTTCTTTTCCGGCACGAAGCGGCACATTCCCAATATATATTTGCCTTTCTCTATGCCCAACTCTTCGAAGTATTCCAGATAATCGCACAAGTCCGGTTCAGGTACCCCATTATATATAAGGTGGCAATCCCGCCGGTTATACTTACGTACGAGTATATCGTTAATCACCTCCGAAATCACAATCACCTCGTTTGCATATTTCGTCCCCATCCGTTCGCCTAACTTCAATATTGCCTTGGCGGCGGATCCCCATTTGTCACGGTCATAGTCGGGACCGTGATGCGTAAACACTACCTTCATGCCCAGCAACCTTGCCAACGGAACCAACAAGGCGGGACCGATGGCATGAATGTGTACGATGTCGGCACGAAGCGATTTCGCTTTCAGTATTGCCCGAAACGTATGGATGATTGCCTCGAAAGATTTCCTCTTCGGGGTCGCTATGTCAACCAGCTTCACCCCTTTGTATTCTTTCAGACTGTCGTGCACATAGCTCTTCCTGCGTATCACAGTCACATCGAAGCCCCGTGCCGCTATCCTTGGAAACAGTTCCTCGCAATGAGTCTCCACGCCACCCATGATGTTCGGGATGCCACGGGTGCCGGTAACAACTATTTTCATAAAAACATTCTTGATTTTGAGAATGAATAATTATTTTTGCAAATCCAAAAGCTGAACCAATGAAACAGCACTTAAACCGCCTGAAAGAAAATCTCCTTTATGCAAGAATTATAATCGTTTCTTGCCTGTCAGCTTTGTGGCTTTTCATAAAAGGCAAAAGAATCAGGTAAATCAGAACTTCTCCCTCAAATCCCCCTGGCACGGGTCTTGGCCTACATCGCACCACTTCGGGTCTATGCAAGCAGGCTTGCCCTGCATAGAGCGCAGCTTGTTCTGCAACGCCCACTTTGCTGGATACTTGATATACTTGTGCATCACCGGGCTTGCCGTACCAACCATCCAGCAGTTCTTCGGGCACTTCCTTACCATCGCACGAACCTTCTGCGCCTGTTCGCTTTCCCAAATCTCCATAAAAGGTTTGTCGTGGATGTTACCCATGCTTTCCTTCCAATACTTCTCTTCCAGTCCGTTGCAGGGCATCACCTCACCCCAAGGGTCGATAAAGAAGTTCACCATACCCGCCTCGCAAGGCAACATACGGCGTCCGCCCTCAATGTAATTAATCAATCCCATATTGAACCACGCACGGAACCAGCTCTTCGGATGCTTCTCTTGAAGCTGCCACTCGATAAGTTGGCGGAAGTTATTGCACACTTCGTCCTTATTCGTAATCACATTGTCGCTCTTGTGGAAATAATACGAGTTATGAAAAGCCGCCGTGGCAAACTCCATGCCCATGGCAAGCGAAAGCTGGTAAAGCGAAAGCATGTCTTTTGAATTGTGGTTTGACACTGTGCAGCCGAAACCGATGTCCTTCAACCCCATGTGTTTCAAAGTGAGCAGCGTGCGCAGACCCTTGTCAAATCCGCCTGCATGGCCGCGCAATTCATCGTTCTTTTGGCTAAGTCCTTCGATGGAAATACGTATGCCTATATTAGGAAACTTCTTGGCAAGTGCCACTACACGGTCCTCAAACCAGCCAGAAGTAGAGATTACGATACGTGGCGTATGCTTGTAACATTCCTCGACAATCTCGTCCAAGTCTTCACGGATGAACGGTTCGCCACCCGTCAGATTGATGAACTTCAACTGCGGCAGGGTCTTCAGATCTGCCGCCTTTATTTCTTCACTCTTCTTCGTGGGATTCTGCCAAATGTTACACATTTGACAACGCATCGGACAGCGATACGTCAGGATAATGCTTGCGTCCGTTGGACGCGGAATGTTTGTATTATTCATTTTTATAATGGTTTATCTTTTACAAAAGCTTCCAAACCTTCATATTCCTTACGAAAGAAATCAAAGATCTTTTTTATGATGTTAATTGGATTAAAGTTAATCATACGTATTATTTACCCTTTACCTTACATAGCACTTATGATATTGAAATATTTCTTTGCAATTAAAGGCCAGCGATAATATTGATTAACATAAGTCACACGTGCTTTTCTGCATCCTTCTGTATTTTGATTATTCAAATAATAATCAATAACAGCCAGCCATTTCTTTGTATCTAAAGGAACACACGTGCCATATCTCTTATCTGAAAGTAAATATTGTGGACCTGCTTCAGGTGTTGATATAACAGGAACTCCATAGACTAATGACTCCATAACTACCATACCATATATTTCATACGCAGTTGGCAGCAAAAATACATTAGCGCGTTCGTATACGGAAATCAGGTTTTTATTAGGTACAGCATCATACGTCAAAATCTTATCTTCTAATCCTTCGTTCTTTATCCTATTTATGATTGATTCACGAAGAGGACCTTTACCTATCATCACTAAACCAACATTATCATCTTTTATTTGTTTCATAATGTCAATTAGGAAATCAGGATTTCTTCGAGACTCTATCGCACCAATATACAATAGTAACTTAGGATGACTTGCCTTGAAAGCAGCCATTTCCTTGTCAAATGTTTCGTTACGTTCCACCGGAACTTCATCAAGTCCGACCGGCAATACTATAACATTTTGATATTTCTTTTTTAACAGGTAATTTTTAGCAGCTTCTGTCTTTGCTATTTTAAGGTCCGAGTATTTATTTAATGTACTTGCAAACATTGCATCGTACACGATTTGCATGCATCTTGCTATTTTACCAGAAAAGTTGCGATACATTCCTTGCCATAATATGGTTTTTACACCTGATTGCTTTAATGCTTTAAAGATTCCAGGCAGCATCATTTGTGAATCATCAAGTAATTGAACCATATCATATCCACCGTTTTGCAAATCTTTTTTTAATGTCGGATAATACATTAATTCATGCCATATTTGCTTCCCTTTTAAAGGATGAACCACGACTTTATTGCCAGATTCATCCTGAGCAATTTCTGTGATTACATCAATGTTGGAAAATCGAGCATAAACATCTGTTGAGACGCCATAAGGCATTAATGCTTTGGCCAAACCTATTTCTTGAATGTTATAGCCTCCATAACGAAGTACGTTGGAGGCAGTTCTCACAAAAGCTATTTTCATATTTCTGTGTTCAATTATGATTGTATCGTGTAAATGATATTAATTTAGCGGGGAAACTTTTCCACAAGTTTTCATAAATGTATCGCCTACATGCTTCTTCGTTTGATTTTAAATCCAAATGAGGTATTTCTGCGAAGTTATTATAAACTGAAACTATTGATTTTAAATCCGCAAAAGAGCCGACATTAGGACCTATAATTGGTTTACAAAAATTCAAGCTATAAATTAAAGCTCCAGAACTAAGAACCGACTCGCCATTGTAAGTGAATAAGATTATTTTACTTTGGCTAATTAAAACCCTCAATTCTTCATCTGAGAAAAAACGATTCTCAAATACTATATGGCTGTCCGCAATTGTGTTACTTATCTCTTTTGCATACTTTGAGTCGCCACATCGCCCAGCTATAAGTATTCGTTTGGATTTCATTTCATCTGAGTTGACAGCAAATTTTACGAACTCAAGAACATTCTTTCGTCTTGAAACTGTTCCCCAGATGATGTAATCATATACGATGTTTTTTGAAGGATATATTTGTGAGGTATAGACTGGATGAGGTATATAATGGCATTTGCCCTTATATGTTGGGTATCTTTCGTTAAAGAAAGACACGCCCTCTTCCGAGTGGGTTATCACGCAAGTTGCGTGCCTTGCCATAAAGCCCATGCCATAGTCAACCCAATGAGACTTTTTGTCGTGTGCCCGTTTATTATGTAATACCCACACTATTTCTTTTTTCAAAATGGAAATTAACTCTATAAGTAGCAAGAAGAACACGAATTGCATCTTGCCCAACCTTTTTCTAGGAATCAGGTCTACCCATTGAATAATAAACATATCCGCATCAAGATTAAAGGTAATGCTTACTATGCCTATTTGCCACAAACGATTGGTTATCCTTATCCCCTTCTTGTTTTGAAATGCCTCGTGAAAATATTTAATGTAAAGATTACCTGATTTATCACGGGATGGAGTATATGTAGGATATATATACACTTTCATAAAAATGCGATATTTAAAATATTTCTTATGACTTAACCAATGAAATCGGGAATACGAAATCTTGCTGACTTATGTTATAAATATCATCTTGAGAACGGATTTTGCAGGATGTCTTAAACCCAATGCAATAAATATTATGGTATAATGATTGATGCTCTTCTTTTTTCATAGAACTTGTTTCAATCTCTTTTGCTCGCTGCTGGCAAATTTCTGCCATATGCTTAGGATTGAAATCTTTGTTTTGAACCGATGTTATTAACATTCTACTAATTGATGATAATGTTTTTTGAAATACATTTTTTCTAACATAAGGTAGACAGATAAACAAAGGAGCACCTTTTTTTTCTCCTTCAGACATTATATTCCACCATGTGTTGTATTGCGCACAACCAGGAAGATTATACATTGCAGCCGCAGTTTTAATATATCTGAAACCATATATGCATTCAAAAAGATTGTAAGCTGGAGGGCTAAAAGGACCTTCCGAGAATCCATGAAAATCAAAATCCACAGGTTTGAAACAAGGATTCATGTAATAAATGTGGGAGAACACATTTCCATAAGCATTGCCTTCTCCGCCTAGCATATCAGCAAAGTGGCAATAAAAGGTAATATTCTCAAAAAGATTGTCGCATGCATGTCCATAAATCTTTATCCCCTGATGTCCATCATACCCTCTTATAGAAATATTTCTACATGTTATGTTTCTGCTATCCATGACATATAATGGATTGGTGAAATTTTCGATAACAACATTTTGAATGCAACCTTGAGCAACTCTTTTCATATTGATTCCATTCCAACCATAATCCATCTTTTGTGCTTGACTGACATTATAATACATAGGGAAACCATGATGCCGAAATAAACCATTCCACTGACTTGAAATTTTAATGTCACGTATAATTATATTTTCCAACATATCTACATTAAAAATGCACGGGTCATATTTCAAGTCGATATTCCTTAACAATGGTCTTGACAATCTAATTTTCGTCCTATTCAACTTTTCCTTAACTTCTATAAGCCATTGAAAAGACGGAGACATTTCTTCACCAGCTCGCAAAGACGTTTTCCACTCTGGACGCAAAACATCAACTCCGAGAATCTCTTTTATTAAATTCCCATCTTTAGTTGTATTATACATCCCTATAATGATGTACTTCCCTATCGTTGAGGCATCTTGTACTTCAATAACATCACTTCCAGTTAAAGCATTCCCTGTTATTTTAGTCACATATTTAGGCGTAAGAATCTCTCCGTCACTACCGGGATCAGCCAAAGAGCCACTTCTCGTAATAATGTTTTTCTTGTTCTTGAATTGAAGACCGAAAAAAATGTTACTCCTTTGCAAACTCTCTCCAGCTGTAATGAAAAAGGGGGAAAGCCATGGATTCTTAGCCCCGCATAAAGTGTCACTACAACATATCAATTCACTTAAAGGTCTACCATTCTCGTCCACTTCTCCTTGTATTGCTACATTTGAGTAGTTAATTTGAAGAAAGGCATGCATTCCTCCTTTATTAAAATAATACTTGCCTTTAGGAAAATATATCACGCCACCACCTTTTTCACCTACATCATTAATAAGTTGTTGAACCCTATCTAAAATATCATCTGTGGCATCAGGTACAATTCCATACGTAGAAACATCACAAATATTTGTTGTTTGGTTTATATTTCTTCGAAGTCCTGCATAATTAAAATCGGGAAGTGATATTTTTATAATATTACGCCCCTTTATGGCAGGGAAAGTTCTTCTCGTAAGATAGGTGGACAAATACAAATCTTTTCCATGAGCTACGCCAAAAGGACAATTCCTTATATATAAGCCATATAGTACAAAAGGCGTAAATAATTGTAAACCATATACACAAATAATATAAGCGAATATTATTATTGCTATAAATCTAAGAAATATGTCCACTACTAAACTTTGGCTGTCTATTTTGCTTATAAACCATTCAAACAGAAATGATACAAAAATTGCAGCGCAGGCGTATAACATCAGCCAAAATTTTACGTTGATTATATCATATAATATAAATCCTAATGATGTCAGAAAAAAAACTAAACATAATATTTGTGCTGTGCCGATTTCGTATTTGATTTGATGGCTAAAGCATTTCAAATCACTTATACTGATCTGTAGTCCTATACAATAACATAAAATAGAAATTGCAATAAATTGAATCATAAGAAAAGTAGTTTTATTTTTGACTTTCTTCTATTGCTGCTCTCAAAGCATGAATATATGCTTTGCCCCACTTAAGGTCTGGCTCCATATAATTCCCCTCAGCCCATTCATTCCAAGATTTTAAGAATACAAGCTTTTGCTGTTTAGCAGAAACGCCTTTTAGAACTTTAATTACTTGCTGTTTAAATAATTCTGGAGTAGAATTATACATCACAGATCCTTTCCTTCCACTACGAGGCGTATGGTCCCAAGATGGTATAATAAAAGGAATGCTTGTTTCTTTACTGTCTATTTCTGATATCCAAATATATTTGTTTACCATTTTATAATTTTCCATAACAGGCATATTTCTCCATTCGCGCCATTTACGCAAAATACCACGAATTATTCTTTTTTTATGTCTAAAAACATAATCATTTCTAAGGCCTCTTCCTGGGGTTAATGCGTCAAATCCAAATTTAAGAAAAGAATCATATTGAAACTCTTCGTCATATCCGCCAATAAAGAAAAACTTATCGGCTATGCCATCTTCCTTAATCCATTTGTCCCATAGATTTATAAAATTAGCACAATCAGGTATAAGTCCTGGTTTGTAAATCATAAATATGGGTCTTTCTTCTATACGTATATAGTTTTCATTTACTATCAAATGCTTGACATACTCATAATGCATGCGGTAATCTTTTTCCCCACCATATTGTTGTTCAATCAACAATTTATCTCCTTTCCCATCGTGATTCCACTGTTTGGCTTTCCAACTTTCATTGGCCCAAGCAAGACAAAATGGAAAATCGGGTTTGCCTGTTTCCACTACTTCATCTATAATCCTATTCATGAGTTGCCGACCATTACCAAACCAATAATGCCAATAGCAAAAGCCATCAACTCCTGCTTCTTGAGCCAATTCAACTTGTTGTTGTCTCACTTCGGGCAGACGCAAATCATAATAACCCAAATCTGCAGGTACTTTAGGTTGATAGTGACCATGGAATAGTGGCTTCGCCTTTCCTACATTAGTCCACTCGGTAAAGCCTTTTCCCCACCACTCGTCATTTTCTTTGAAAGGATGGAATTGGGGGAGGTAATAGGCTATAATCATAGGCTTTTTTTGTACGTTCATTTTATTTCAAGTTTATTTTTTTTACAATGACACCTGTCAATTTATGGAAGGGTACACATAAACACAATGCACCAATTATCATTATAGAAACTTTTGTTATAGAAGTAATATCTCCAAATAACAATTCAGAAGATAGGAAACAAAATATTAATAAATGAAGAACATAAAGTTCTAACGAATACTTACCAAACCATCTTAACATGTTGCGTATCAATTTTACTGGAGTCCAATTCTTTAATACAGAAAATAGGATGCAAATGATAAACATATAAACAATCTTTTCCGTCATGCCATATATTTCTATAGCATACACCCAATGACTTTTCAAGAAGAAAGTTATTATCCAAAACACAATTACAATGCACAAAAGAATGCACCATTCTTTATTCTTTCCATATAGGGAAAGGCGTCCAGCGTACACGCCTATAATAAAAATAGGAATCTTATTTATACCGATAGACACTTTATCGTAATACGCAGGTACGAATTGTTGAAAAGCAAGGATTAAAAAAACGACAACTAAAATAAGCATTGTCACCCTCTTTGTTGTTAATATATATTTATAAAACAGAGGAAAAATTGCATATAGAAAGACAGATATAGCGATATACCACATTCCGCAATAATTGCCATCAAACCAAAATGCCAATGATGAAATATGCAGAAAGAAATTCATAGGCTTGAATGTTTCTATAAAATCTTTGTAAATAAAAAAACATACGGATAAGACAATGAATGGAATTAACAATCTATTTATCCTTCTCACATAAAATTCTCTGATATTGCCATTTTTTGCAAAAGAATAGTATAATCCAAAGCCTGAAAGGAAGAGAAAACCTTGGGTGAAGGCTAAACGAGGAATAAAAGCTATAATCTTCATATATAGATTAGACGGAGTTGCTATTTCTCCCAAACCTATTGAGTGTGCTACCAATACTCCAATGATGCCTATTCCCATTAACTCACTTCTGTATTTGCTAAATAATTCAACCGAATAAATTTGTTTCATAAGTAGAATCACTATTAATTGTTTTCATCAAAAGTACGGAGTGTCCCAAAGAAACTTGCACATATCTCCACACATAAAAAGATATTTCAAATACTCATACGACCACCAAATTAGAAAATACAGTAGTATTTTATATTTGCTCTTTCTGAAATCACTTCGGTAATGAAGAACAAGTGCTAATGGAATACACCAAAATAACGACCCTGTACTTGATACCCTATTGATGATTTCAAAATTCATAAAAAACTTCTGAAAAATAGATCCAGTGACAAATACATTGTAAAGAGTTATAACTTGCCTATTTTCAGAGAATCTCATCACTATTACTTTATAGCCCCAATAGAATAATGATATATTTCCTAATGTCTCTGCTATTTTTACAACAGGGTTCCTTGTATATCTATCCGCAGCCGAATCGGCAGTAAACCACTTGTCACTATTCTCCACATAATATGAAAATTTTTCATCTTGGCTTGCCATAAATGATAATAGATTATTTGCTACCGAAAAATCAAACATATTTTGAAATATGTAAGAAGCTAGAACGAATGCAATTATTGTCCATAAATATGGTAACGGCTTTTTAATAAAAATGGCAAATGATATTATCCATAAAATAGTAATTATAGCAACGCTATGTATTCCATAAGCAACAAATAAACAAGTCCCAAATAATAGTAGAAATTTTACATTCTTCAAGATCTTTTTCAGATGGTTGAAATACTTGAAGAAAAAAAACAAAAGAAGAAATACAAACGAAAAAGCGAAACCTTGTCTTATTGTATATTCATTTAGGTGTCTTGTAGCCATCATAAATAGGGGAAACACCCAATATGCATATTTTCTAAACGGATATAAAAACACCATCGAACATGCCATTTCAATAAAATTATAAACTACGAAAATATAATGCTCTCCTACACCTATATATTTTAAGAAGTTGTTGAATTGGGTAAAAACGACCTGAGTTTCTTCTAAATTATAGTTATATATATCTATATAATGGAAATAATCAAATCCCCTACCATAACGCAAACCCAAACATAGTGAGTAAATAAGCGCACACAAGAAAGCATTCCCAATATAGCTTTTGTTATTTGACACATTACGCCCACAAACACAAAATGTAATCAACATAACTGCATTTACGAAGAGATAAACTAAATCTATATGAAAATAAAATACATGATTCATTGGTACTGATTATATTTATATTGTCGTAATTTGATGTATTGTTATTGAAATTGCTTTATTACAACTTTTTATATATCCACCTGACATTACGTTTTTTCAATTTTGCAGGGTATCCCGCAATAATTACGCCATTTTCCATAAAGCTGCCGGTCACTAGTAAGCGTCCAATTCTGACGTACCACCCGCTTTACAGGCAGCAAGCCATAAATAAAATTAAAATTCAGTTGATATTGTCGTAGCTGCAAAGGCGTACCGTTCGGTAGTCCTTGGACATCATGATGTAGACCTCTCCGGCCTGCGGTTCCCTGTCCATCTGCTGGCGTATCACCGAGAGGACACGCCCGTACTTGCATCTCATGTCATGGAAATTACGCAGGTAATAGAACCTGCCAAGTTCATTGACGCTTAACATAAGCCCTCCAGTTTCTCCACGAGACGTTTCAACTGCCCGTAGCTTAGATTCCCCTGGCGCAGGTGCAGGCCGTTGCTCACGCGCAGGTCCACCAATATACGCACTTCCGCCAACGTTTCTTCTTTCTGTCTCTGTCCTTCCTCTTTTGGCTTGTCTGTTTCTGCCGGGGAAGGACGACCGGACGCATCCACTTCCACTACTTTGTGCCGTGTATCCTTGTACCTTTTTTCAAACAGGTTATAAGGGACGTTGTTCCTGTGGCAGAATGTCTGGATGCTCTCTCCCTTCGGGTAGGCCTCACCCTTGTAGCGGATGAAGAGCCTTTCAAAATCTTCGTTGCTGTACATATCGCTAAACTTTTTATGTTGACAGCACGAAGGTAAGAACATCTATCTGAACGGGCAATACGTCAGTTTTGGACGCTTACGACAAAGTAGACCGTAAGAACGTAACGTACTGCTCAGAATTGCGTTACCTCCACAGATGTCCAAACAAATGAGGATAGAAATTAACCAAAGAAAACAAATGCTTCTGTAAAAGGTCTTATATTTTATAAACTAAAAAATTTTAGATAAACTCTTTCCACCTTATTGATGATTTCATCTATATCCTTTTCCTTGATGCCGTTTATCATAGCAGTCTGATTCTTTCCATCCAATCCATTAGCATTGAATGCACCTTCAAATTTATAGCTGTAAGCCAAGCCGAATACAGGAATTCCGCTGTAAATAGCAGCAAAATTGGCATGCATACGAGTTCCAATGAAAAAGGTCATTTTGCTGATAACATATTTTACTTGGGGAGAAATTAAATCCTTATCAACAAATATTACATTGCTTTTATCTTTGAGTCTTTCGTACGCAGCTTTACAAGCTACCATATCGTCGTTGTTGATTTCGGGAACTTCATAATTATATGAATGCGGAATGAGATATACGGTATGTCCCTTGTCTCGAAAATGCCTAATCAACCGGTCTATCAATTCTGGGTAAACATCAAATTGTCCAGCCAATGTACGGAATCCATTGCTATAAGCCAATCCGCTTACATTAATGCCTATAGCATTGGGGGTAATCTCAATATCCCATGGTTCTGGTTGCATATATGCCGAAAGATCTTTAGTCATTTCATATTTGATACCTAACTTTTTCAGTTCAGAAATAAACTTGTCATCACGCACATATACGGTTTGTGAGTGTTGTAATATATAACGCCCTTCCTCATAGTTACTTTTCTCTTTGAAAGGTCCCAATGTCTGTGGAAGTTGGATTACTGGAATGTTCATTTTAATAGCTATCCATGTCTCAAAAAGCCTTGAATGGAAAGTTTTTGTCCCATAGATATCAGAGAAACCGTCTCCACCGTTAATGGCTGCTACATATTCTACTTGCTTCAATATTTTGGCTGTTTTAGTCCACGGTAAGCATATACCGAACTTGCGCAATAACCACCACTCTGCAATAAATATTCCTGCAATCGTATAGTTCCAGTCAATACCATTGATTCTTATTAATTCATTTTTCAGTATGCGATTGTTATGTTTTAGGAAATTTCTATATACACGCAACTTTATTAGTCGAGTATTCTCTTCCAACATCCCTCGCTGTTGCAGGAATGATATAGATCCGTAACCAAGGGCAGCTGTCCCCCTGTTATTATCACGCAAATTGAAACCTGATATGATTACGTATTTTTTATTATTCATAAATATTTTATAAAATGTATGTGTTTAATAGTTACAATTCAATTCTTTTCACTATGCTTTTTTACCAATTGAAAAAAGAATCTTTTGTCTTTAGCATTTAAAACAAAAGCGTAAATCATTATGATATATAGAAGAGTAAAAAATGCGCCTTCGCAGAAAAAAAATATCAAAACATTTGAAAAATCAATTATATGTCTGAACACATTTCGTACAAGTAGCATCGCTATAATTCCAACAATCAAACCTGGACAAAAAGAAGATTTGAACAGTCGGCCTGTATTAATATTCATTTTTTTAGGCCAATAATAAAGATAATAAAATAATATTTGTATTATATTATAGACTGCGTAACCGATTACTGTTCCGCCAACTCCAAAAAACGGAATAAGAAACCAACACAACAGCAATCCGATAACAGAAGCCACAGCTGTGGAATACGTTATGGGACGTATATCACTGCCAGATAGAATTAGACTGGATAACGCTTGATTGTGTGAAGGTAATATAGCAAGAAGCCAAATAATCATCCAGCCATCCAAATACAAATATTCAGGTCCTACATATAATTGTAGCATCTCCTTACTGACACTCATCATGCCGAAGCTGCAGAAACATAAAATTATGGAAATATATTTTGTCCCATCATAAGCGATACGGTCTTGTGCCGTTTTATCCCCTAAAGCAACAACTTTAGACGCAGATGGAAGGATGACTCCCGTAAATGCACCTCCTAACATAAGCACAATACTTATTATTCCATTCAATATCCGAAAGTCTGCAACGGATTCCACTGTTCCTTGGATACCTAAAAATACAGGACGCAGATTGTATAGCGAGAATTGAAACAGGCTAAATGAGAAGATATTCAAGCAATAAGGCAATATACTCTTAAATATCTTACTGTCAATATGAGGCATGAACGACACATAAGGTGCGATTTTCCGTATTTTATATATAGCAAACGGTATGATGACAAACATAGAAAACGCTGTCAGTGCATAATACTGTTCTATTGACAAACGTCCCCAAACCGTTATTCCCAAAATAATTAATTGGCATAATTTAGGGAGTAAAGAGATTTTTTGCAACCATCCGACATATTCATGCGCTTTTATCAGTTGGTCAAAACAGGAGGTAAACCAACTGATAATCGCGCTAATTGCTAAGATATAAAGTAAATGCTTTAATATTGCATCTTGTCCGTCTGCTAAATTAAAGACCTGGTCAGAGAAGCAAGATATGATAAGTAAAATTGCCCCATTCAATAAGCCTATTGTTCCATAAAAGGCTAGACTGGTTTGAAATAGCCGATTAACATTTGAAAAGTCTTTCTTGGCTAGCCAATTCGAAAAGAACCGGACATTGGTAGAATTAAAACCCAAATCCATCAGACGTAGGTAAACGTTAATGGAAATGGCTATACCTATCAGGCCATAATCAGATTTGCCAAAATAGGTAATCAATATAGGGACGGATATAAATCCGTACACCCCATTGACTATATTGAAGAAAGTCGTCCAAAATACGCCTTGAGCTATTTTTTTACTGCTACCCATTTATCTGTTTTTTTATTTTCCGTATTCCTGCTTTGATATAATATTTGGCATCTTTTTTTTTGTTATAATCAAGCACTTTTCTATAAGCTACGGCTTCGTCTATGTCTTTTGCAAATACTTCGAAAACAATAGGCTGGGATGATTTTTCCAAGAATTCCATACAGTGTACTTTGAACTCATCATGTGAGAAAGCTGAAATATATGTAAAACCACAAGTTTCAGCCCACCCCTTAGCGTTCTTGAAATGGTTAGCTGCTGCAATAAAAAGATCTGTCTTTTTGTTCTGATCTGCATTTCCTGCCATTTTAAATTCAACGCCACCATTGTTGTTAATGATAAGTATCCTTACATTATTTTTAATGTGCCGTATTCCTAAAGAATTCAAGTCATAGAAAAAAGCCAAATCGCCTGTTATTAAAAAATGCAATTCATCGGATAATACACTTTCACCTATCAGCATGGAAGTGCAACCATCTATTCCAAACGCAGCTACATTGGCAAAACATTTTATGCTTGCGTCCATCGGGAAAAGATTCCAATTTCTTAAGCTGTTCAATATCGCAAAGTTAACTGTACTATTCTTGGGCAATTTATCATGTAATGCGGCAGCAACGTATGTGTTGGATAAAGGCAAATCCAAAGTGTAAACATATCCACTTACTTTCTTTCTCCATAAGTCTAAGAACATATGGGAAGAAGGTGATGATACCGCTGACAAAAAGAAATCCTTTACATCCATTTGATAAATGACTGTCAATTTATCGTAAGTATCCACTACATTGCCACTTTCGTTTATAGACCAATGCTCAAACAAATATTGCGTTTTAGAGAATGTAAGGTAGAACGGATAATCCCCAGTTTGTCCGCCTATAGAGATCAAGATATTAGGCAGCAGATTTTTCAATTCATCGTCTGAAGGATTAGTGGATAAGAACAGATTTCCGTTTATTGCATATTCCGTATGCAAGTTTGACAAATGGTTGGTATAAATTACACAGTCATGAGTCCTGCAGAAAGCATTGATGGCCTCTAATGTTTCCTTGTCATAAGGCCTGTGCTCGCCCGCAACAATCATTATTTTTTTCCCTTTCAGCTTATCTTGCTCATTGAAAGAAGTGTATCTTTTGATGGTTTTCTGAATATGTCTGTCAACAGGACTAATTTCAAAATCCTGCCAAGGGATATTGAGTTGGACAGGACCTTTCCCATTATGGGTAAGTTCCAATATAGCTTCGTTCGAAACCCGGCAGCTTTCTAAATAATCACTTGTACCTTGTACGATAGGCAAAGTGTAAGATTTTTTCACGCAGTCAATTGGCAGCGAAATTTGGTTTGGCGCTTGCATATAGCTTTGATATGTGAAACGTGGAAGTTTCGACATTGTGATGGCCAAAATGGGGACTTGTTTGTAATACGCTTCTGTCAACCCCGGTATATAATTCCGGGTGGCTTGCGCACTTGTACATGACATAGCGATAGATTCCCCAGTCTGCAAATATAACCCGATAGCAAAATACATTGCACTTCTTTCGTCAACAACGGAAAAACATTTAAAAAAAGAATCGTTTTGCAAAGCCGACACCAAAGCTATGTTTGTTCCTCCAGGACTTGTTACGATATACCTGATGTTATGGTTCTTTAAAAGCGCAACTACAATATTGATGTTTTCTATATTATTCATACGGTTATCTATTTTAATGTAAAGCCGCCATCACAAATAATGGTCTGGCCTGTTATGAAGTTACTTCTGTCCGACATCAAGAATATTGCCAATTCAGCTATTTCTTCCGGAAATGCAAATCTTTGCATCGGATTCTGATTGCAGTAGACATTTCCTTTCTGTTCCATATACTTTTGTTGCATTTCAGTACGTACAACCCCAGGGGCTATGCCATTGACAATGATATTATGCGATGCCATAATTTTACTTAACCCCTCTGTCAATCCTACAATGTCCCATTTGGACATCCGGTAAGGATAAGTGGCTCCAACGAAACCGCCCTGTGAGGAGATATTAATGATTTTCCGATAATTCGTAGTTCCTATACGTATCCAACGTTTACAGAACTCTTGGGAAATAAAGAATGTCCCTTTTGAATTTGTTGCATAAATCTTATCCCATTCATTCTCTGATACAGCTGGGAAAAATTCGTGGGGTTGAACTCCCGCATTGTTCACAAGAACATCTATCTCGCATCCAGACAAATTAGACACGCTATTGACGCATTCAGAAATGCCAGAAACATTGCTGATATCCAACACCATGTACTTAATGTCGGTCAAACCTTCTCGTTTAAATCCACTTACGGCATCTTTAAGTCGTTGTTCATTCCTTCCTGATATGATAACTTTTGCTCCATGCCGTAAACTTGCTTCTGCTATCGATTTTCCGATTCCACTACCTCCTCCTGTAATCAGTATAGTCTTATTTTCTAACTGTTTATCAGGAGCTAGATATGAAATGTTTACATCTTTTATTCCTCCATATTTATATATTTCAACAATAGATTTTGTCGTACATTTTAACTTATAAAGAAATTTTCCTAAACTCACTGTCCAATCACTTTTAATATCAATATTATTTCAAAAATTGGTTTTATTATAGCCATTTAAATCTATATGCCAATAATCAAACACTAAATTCTGAAAGATATGTAAATAAGGAATATAGTGGAATTCACAACCATAAAAAGCCTTATCTTTTCTGGTTACTAACACCCATTCTCCTTTTTCCTTTCTTACTACAATATCATTACCCCCTCCAAGGAATTTCACATAAGCTCCATTATCCGGCAATCCGGAAACGATATAATTATCATCCTTTATAAAATCAAGTTGTTCAAGGATTTTCTTTTTGAAAGGGACAGCTTCAAGCATTGCCCATTTGCCCATACTATCAATCTCGATATTTGCATTATCGGCTAAGACTTTAAGAGTAGCTTTTCTTTCCTCTATATTAATCAGTTCTATCTTGCATACATCTTTACGTCCATTTCCGTAGTTTAAAAGGACATAATTGCCATTTCTTAATTCATTAATATTCATTGCTATTTTATTGATTATTTCCTATTGTGAGAGTATTATTAAAATCAGTCCCTTCTGAAAATATCCCGTGTATAAACCTTCTCCTGTACATCATCAAGGCAAGAGTCGTATCTATTGGCTATAATGGCTTGGCTTTGTTCCTTGAAAGCGTTCAAGTCATTCACCACCTTACTACCAAAGAAAGTGCTTCCGTCTTTTAACGTCGGTTCGTAGATTATCACCTCCGCACCTTTGGCTTTCACCCTTTTCATAACGCCTTGAATAGATGACTGTCGGAAATTGTCAGAATTCGACTTCATGGTCAGGCGATAAACACCAATGACACACTTCTTTTCATCAGATGGGTTGAAGTCTCCACGGTTGTAATAGTCATAGTAACCTGCTTTGTGGAGAACACGGTCTGCGATAAAGTCCTTTCTAGTCCTGTTACTTTCAACTATGGCCTGGATTAAGTTTTCAGGTACGTCTGCATAGTTGGCAAGCAACTGTTTCGTATCTTTAGGCAAGCAATAACCGCCATAGCCAAAGCTCGGATTGTTGTAATGGGTGCCGATGCGTGGGTCAAGGCAAACTCCATCGATTATTGCCTTTGTATCTAGACCTTTCATTTCGGCGTAAGTATCAAGTTCGTTAAAGTAAGAAACACGTAAGGCGAGATAGGTGTTGGCAAAGAGTTTAACCGCTTCCGCCTCGGTTGTACCCATGAATAATGTATCGATGTTTTCCTTTATCGCTCCTTCCTGTAACAGGGAAGCAAAGGTGTGGGCGGCTTCATCTAAGCGGGTGTCGCCTTCGGGTCTACCCACGATAATACGGCTGGGATAAAGGTTGTCATACAACGCCTTGCTTTCACGCAGGAATTCCGGCGAGAAAATGATGTTGTCGCACTGCATCTTCTTGCGTATCATTTCGGTATAACCCACAGGGATGGTGCTCTTGATGACCATGATGGCATGGGGGTTGACGCTCTTCACCAATTTAATCACTTCTTCCACATGGCTGGTATCGAAATAGTTCTTTACCGGGTCGTAATTGGTTGGAGCGGCTATTACGACAAAGTCTGCATCTGAGTATGCTTTTGCGCCATCCAAGGTTGCGGTCAGGTTCAAGTCTTTTTCCGCTAAATACTTTTCGATATACTCATCCTGAATCGGTGACTTGCGTTGGTTGATTAAATCTACCTTTTCGGGTATCACGTCTACAGCCGTTACCTGATGGTGTT
>NZ_NFJA01000077.1:0-18662 GCF_002159615.1 Bacteroides sp. An279 | reverse complement strand
AGCGGGCTATCTGACGAAGAACAGGAGCGAAAAAGACCAAAAAATCGCCCAAAGCACACACGAAAACGGATACATCAAGCCAAGAAAAACTTTTTGGAGAAATTCAAAATAGCTTCTTAGTGAATTATAAGATGCCATGCTTGCGGATGTACTCCATAAATTTTTCTTTGTAATTCTCGCCTACGGGAATCAGTGCTTTGGGTGAAAAGCAGATTCGGAATCTGGAAATTTCTTTGATTTTCTGCATATTGACGATATATGAGCGATGTACTCGCATGAAATGAGCGGGTAAACGAGCCTCCAGCCGTTGCAGGCTATAGAGGGTAGTAACGGGCTTCTCGCGTTCGTCGGTATAGATTCGAATGTATTCGCTCATGCTTTCAATGTAGTTGATGCTGTCTATGTTGATGCGTACAACCTTGTAATCGCTCTTTACAAAAAGAGTTTCGGCGTTCTCTGTTTCTGCAGTCGCAGGAATGGATTGTGAAAGGCTTTGCATCTTTTGTGCTTTTTCAGCCGCATGCAGGCAATCTTCGAATTCGAAAGGTTTCAGCAGGTAATCTACCGCGTTCAGTTTGAAGCCTTCGATGGCATACATGGGGTATGCTGTAGTAAAAATAACCATTGGCGGGTGTGTGAGCGACCGGATAAATTCTATGCCGTTTTTGTCTGGCATGTCGATGTCTGTGAATAATAAGTCTATGTTTTTCCCTTCTAAAAGAGATTGGGCCTCATGTGTTTCCAGACAAGCTTTTTCTAAAGTCAAAAACGGGATTCGCTTGATATATTCAGCCAGTTTAAGCAAGGCCAATGGTTCGTCGTCAAGGATGATACAGTTTATCATTGTGCTGGAATAATTAAAAGTACACGATATTGATTGTCTTTTCTTTCGGCATTCAGTGTATAATTATTGCCGAAAAGCAAGTTGAGTCTTTTTTGTATGTTGAGCAATCCGATACCTTGATGTTGGGTTGCTGCCGATTGGTGTGCCAGACTGTTCTTGCAGGTAAAATAAACAGAGTCCCCTTCTACATGGATGCTGGCATCAATAAATGAGTTGTCGCAATGGCTGATGCCGTGGGTAAAAGCATTTTCCAGCAGCGAAATGAAAAGCAGGGGAGGAACTTGCACCTCAGGGATGATGATGAATAACAAAGGGATAATGAATATGACGGCTGTTACATATCCGGCATATTGCTTTTTCAATAGCAGGACCGGAATCAGTACATAGTTATTTATTAAGAAGAGGAAAAAAAGGGACTGGTAATAATCCACATATCAATGGCAGGACGGGTAATCTCGGTTTTTCCATTAGTCTGATATGCCATCAACAAGGCATTGATGATAGGAGTAGCAAAAATCAGTATGGCAATTGTTGCGTAAATTGTATGCTCGAAAAATTGTTGTTTTTGTAAAGTATAGTCATAGTCTTGTCGTCTTTTTAATATTGCATGAAACAAAGATAAAAGAAAAGATATGTTGCAGCAAAAATAATCGGCGAATTGGACGATTTCACAGACTGTTCAGCCAATTCTGCAAGCTATTGGGGTTATAGACATTTTAGCGTATAGAACGGTGTTTTTATTGAGAGAATCCTTTGGTTAGCTGATAGTTTTTTGCCGAGTGTTTGCAGTAATCTAATTTCGTAGTGGTGAGCCGACAGATGATGTGAACAATAATCCTAATCTGGAGCAGTTGCCAGGCTGGTAACAAACATTAAAAAGATTCCAAAACATGAATGTACAAAGTAAAAAATCAATTTTTTTCTCACAATAGCCGCTGCCTTGTGAAAGGTGGCGGCTGTTATACTTAATGAATTCCTGCAAACAGTCATACCCTTGAAAAATGAATATATACTGCATCAACGGTTGAATATATACTGCATCAACGGTTGAATATATACTGCATCAACGGTTGAATATATACTGCATCAACGGTTGAATATATACTGCATTCGCGGTTGAATATATACTTCATCGGCAGATGCAGTACTACTGCGTTTTCAACTCGGCCGGATTGGCTGATGACGGAATTCATATCATACTTTATACAAACGTTTTTCGGTTTAAATATCATATTGTTGACAAGTGATTAGGCCTTTCCTTGTATGTATGTGCCGAAATGACAGATTCATTATGAAAATAGAGCGATTTACTGATAAGATAATCCGGTTGGTTGATAGTTTTTGGTATGGGATGAAAGAGCGCTTAACTTTGAAACATCATTAAAACAAAGAAGATATGAAAAGATACATTTGTAGTTTGTTGTTGGGGATGGCTTTCGGCGGAGAAATGTTTGCCGTGGCAGATAATTTTTCTGCTTTTCCTTGGCATGCAGAAGAACAGGTAAAGGAAGTCCCCAACCCGGAGAAGATGGCAAAAAGGCGAACGGACGAAATGAACGAACTTTTGCAATTAAGCGAAAAGCAATACAAAAAAATATATAAGCTTTACTTGAAACAGGAAAAAGAAAAAGTGGAAAGGATGACAGAAAGACATCTGCCTGAAGGAGGACGTCCCCCAATGCCTCCTGAAGGAGGAGGAGGGATGCCTCCACAAGGCGGAATGCCTCCGAGAATGGAAGAGATGCCACCTTCGATGCTCATGAAGAATGAACGGGAAGATATGCAGAAACAGATAAAAAAGTTCGACAAGAAGTTAAAGAAGATTCTAACTGACGAACAATATGAAATTTGGTCTTCCCGAACTCCTGCAGGGAAAGAGGACGAGATGTTGGTACCGGAAATGCTGATGGAATGAAAACGATAATAATATGGAGTGTGTTTGTTTTGTCAGTTATCAGTTCCTGCCAGCAAGCAGACATCGAATATTATCCGATAGAAAAGCATCATTTGGGGGAAACTTATACCTCATACACAATAAATAATGTGATGCAAAGCGATTCGGCAGGAGTGGTAGTATTCAATTTTTATCCCGAAGAAGTAACCAGTCTGTCGTATATCAATTACGATGAAGCGACATGTGTCTTTACTTTTCACCGGGGAGAAACGGCCGACTATCTTATTTCCTGGGATTATGAAACAGACGGCAACTACGTGGAAGTACAGTATGGACAGAATGCGATGTGGTATACCGTTAATGAACAAAAACACACAGACGAATACCTCTTACGGGCGAATGACGGTATGTCAGTGCGCATGTGCATGCGGTCGGGAGGAAGTATGTATATTGAAAATGGGGAAACGTTTTATCAGGCAAATGTGACAGTGATAAAGTTTTCTATTGAAGAGGCGGCAGAAGAATAACCGCCGCTTCTTTTTATTTGTATCTTTGCCGTTGTTTTATGAACAAATAAAAGAATGATGAAAAAACGGACAAAGAATATTCTGAAAATAACCAGTTTGTCGGTCGTTGCACTGATTGTTCTGGCGTTGGGAGGCATAGCTTTGGCGGTTAATTTTATATTTACGCCCGAAAAACTTACTCCAGTGGTATTGAAGGTATCCAATCAGGTCTTGAATGCCAAATTGGATATGAAAAGTGTGGAATTGACTTTCTTTTCCACATTTCCCCGTTTCGGACTGAAACTGACAAATGGAAGTCTGGTCTCGAAAGCGTTGAAAGACACATTGTGGCAGAAAACAGATTCATTGGTCGCGTTCGACAAGTGTGTGGTGGTAGTTAACCCGTTGGATTATTTGTATAAGAATAAAATTACGGTTAATTATCTGGGATTGGAAAATGCCTCTGTCTATGCTTATAAAAGTAAGGAAGGGGTGGCAAACTGGGACATCATGCAGGTTGACACTTCTGCTGTGGCAGCAAAGGATACGGTAACGGCAAAGCCCCTGACGGGAGGCATTGACATCCGCCGGGTTTCGCTGAAACATGCAGATGTGGTTTTTGACGACCGCGACACCCGGTTGTATGCCAGCTTGCAGAATGCTTCTTTAGGATTGCGTGCCGCTCTGCATAAGGAACGTTCGCGATTGTCGTTGAAGTTTAAAAACGATAACATTATTTTCTGGCAAGACGGTCAGTTGTTGCTGCACCGGATAGCTGCAGAGTTGGATACCGACCTTGAACTGGAACGGCAAACACGTAAACTGGTGTTGCATGATGCCGGCATCAAGGTCAACGGTATTCATTTTGATGTGAAAGGGACATTGCAGGGCGATACGGTTCGTCGGGCACTGGCTGTAGATCTCACATACGGTCTGCATGCTCCTACGCTTGAAACGGTACTGAGCATGATACCCGAAAGTATTTTAAAACGTGAAAGCATGACTGCCAAGGGGGAAGTGATGATGCGGGGAACGGTAAAAGGCTGGTACGGGAAAAAACAGGTACCTGCTGTCACACTGGATGTCCGTATCAAGGATGCTTCTGCCAAATACGATAAATTGCCCTATGGAATTGACCATCTCTCGGCAGATTTTCAAGCTTTTGTAGACCTGATGCGTCAGAAACCTTCGTATGCCGATTTGAAAATTTTCCGTTTCCAAGGTGCACATACCGATGTATTGGCAGATGCGAAGGTGGATGATTTATTGGGTGATCCGGTGATTACGTTCAATACCCAATCAAAGATAGACCTGACTTCGTTGGCACAGACTTTCCCGTTACAACAGGGAGTAACTATCCAAGGAGCTGTCGAAGCAAACTTACGGTTGAAGACACGGTTGTCATCTATTAAGAAACGTGATTTGGGACGTATCCGGGCGGCAGGTAAAGTCACGATGAATGGCATGTCGCTGCAAGATACAGCCAAAGGCTTCGAGTTTACCAGCGATGCATCACTGGCATTTTTAGGCAATGATTTCTTGGCCGCCCGTGCTCAGATAAGCAAGCTGGTGTTACGCTCTCGCCGTCTGGATGCCAATCTTTCCAGCCTTACCGCTACAGCAAAAACAACCAATCCGCAGGATACGGCACGAATAGCCAAAATGGATTGCAAGGTGGAATTGAATCAATTGAAAGGGAATATGGGAGATTCATTGGCTGTGTTTTGCAAGAAGACTACTGCCACTATCAGTCTGGAGCCAGGACAGCGGAATCCTTCCATGCCACGTATCGGGCTTTCAATGGAGGCAGATACATTGTTTGCACGTGCAGGCGATATCCGGTTCGGTATGGACAAGGCAGGGTTTGGCGTATCGGCAGAAAAGGTGCGCGATTCATTGTGGATACCTAAAGGCATCATTGGTTTCAATCGCCTGAAAGTAAATGTTCCTCAATTTGCTTTGCCTGTCCGTATGCGCAAGACGGCACTTACTGTAGGCGACCGTCGGATAACATTGAAAAATGCCAGTTTCCGTATTGGCCGTTCCGATTTGACAGCAAGTGGTGTGGTTTACGACTTATATGGCGTAATGAAGCATCATAAGGTATTGCGTGCCCAGTTGGATGTGTCTTCGCACAACCTTGATTGCAATCAGTTGATTAATGCCCTCAGTTTTCCGGCAGACACGGTGGATACGGAAGAGGCTGCAGAAGAGAAAGTGGATACAGCCTCGGCAATGAAATTGTTTATCGTGCCGAAGAACATAGATTTCGAACTGCAGACAAATTTGAAACGTGTACGTTACGACAAAATGGTATTCGAAAATGTACGTGGTGAAGTAAACGTCCGGGATCAGGCTGTGCACCTCAATGCTTTGCGGATGAAAGGATTGGATGCAAGTATGTTTGCAACGGTGGTTTATCGGGCCACAGAGAAAAAGCGAGGATATGCGGGATTTGATTTTAGGCTGCGTAGAATCAATATCGGTAAACTGGTTGATTTCATTCCTTCGTTGGATACCATCGTGCCAATGCTTCGTTCGTTCAAAGGGCAGGTCAATTTTGATGCTGCGGCAGAAGCCCGGCTTGATTCGAACATGAACATCAAAATACCCAGCCTGCGTGCCGCAGTCCGTATCGATGGTGACAGCTTGGTATTGATGGATGGGGAAACTTTTTCCGAGATATCAAAAATGTTGAGGTTCAAAAACAAGAAACGGAATGTGTTCGACAGCATATCAGTTAATGTAACGGTGAAAGACGGTAATGTGACGGTATATCCGTTTGTAGTGCAAATAGACCGTTATAAAGCTGCAGTGGGAGGGACACAAGGATTGGATATGAATTTCAATTATCACATATCCATTTTGAAATCGCCTTTGCCTTTCAAGATGGGAGTTACCATAACGGGCAATCTGGACAAGATGAAATTCAAACTGGGTAAAGCGAAATATAAAGATGCGGTTACACCGGTGGCCATCCGGCAGGTAGACAGTACGCGGGTTAACTTAGGGCGTGACATCGTGAACGATTTTCGGAATATCGTGAGGCGGAGAGAATAGCCTTACCGAAGTATTTTGGGGAAGCGGAAGGCAAAAATAAGGGTACAACAGATGGCTGCTGTTGCATCTGAAATGCCTTCTGCTGCAAATACACCATGCACACCCATGATATGTGGAAGGACAAGTGCCAAAGGAACCAGAAGGAAGACTTTTCGCAAAAGGGCGATGAAAATGGATACTTTTGCCTGACCCAGTGCCACGAACATATTTTGGCAAGTACGTTGCAAGCCGAATATGGTCATACCGGCAAGGAATATGGGCATCATTTGACATACAACGGTTATTAGTTTTTGATCGGTAGTAAAAGCGCCAGCTATGACTGAAGGAAACAGTATCATAAACACAATCAGCACAAAGTTGAATGAAAACATCGAGATAAGCGCAATCTTGAAACACGATTTGACACGATTGAAATCGTGATGTCCGTAGTTATAGCTTACAATAGGGACAAATCCTTGTGCAAATCCGGTTAGTGGAACACTGACAATCATCATTGCACTTTGCATAATAGCGAGTGCACTGACGTAGATGTCGCCAAAGCGCTCCAACGTACCGTTTAATACGAAGCTTACCAGGCTTTCAGTACTTGCCATGATAAAAGGAGAAATTCCCAGTGCCAGAACGGGAAAAAGGATGCTTTTGTGTAGCTTCATATACTGCCGTTCCAGCCGGAGGGAAGCTTTTCCGGATGTCAGGAAACTTAACGTCCAGGCCGCACTGCAAGCTTGCGACAAGATGGTGGCAAAAGCTGCTCCTTTTACTCCCATGTCGAATGTAAAAATGAACAGAGGGTCTAACGCGATATTCAGAATGGCACCTATCAGCACTGAGTACATGGCAATGGCGGGACGTCCTTGTATGTTGATAAAAGTATTGAGCCCTACCGACAATTCTACGAAGAGCGTTCCCAGCAGATAAACCGACAGGTAATCGGTAGCATAGCCGATTGTCCGTCCGGATGCACCGGTAAACAATAAAATCGGCTCCATGAAAATATATGCTATGGAGGAAGTGATAAGTGTAAAGATTATCAGTAAAATGAAACCGTTACCCAGTATTTTTCCGGCCCGTTCGCGATCGCCTTGTCCTAAGGCTATGGCTGCCAATGGAGCACCTCCAGCTCCTACGATAGATGAAAAGGCAGAAATCAGAATGATGACTGCGCTGGTCACACCGATTCCTGCCAGCGCATCAGTTCCGATGTCTGGAATATGCCCGATGTAGATACGGTCTACGAGGTTGTATAGTAGGTTTACAAACTGTGCCGCGATGGCTGGGAGTGCCATCTTGAATACCAGCGGCAGCATACGTTCGGTACCTAATCTTTCTTCATATGCATTGTTCATTGCGCCTTTGCTTGAAAAATCGTGCAAAGGTAATCAATTATTTGAATGCATAAACGAAGAGAAAGCTGGATTTTATCGCTCTTTGTTTGTGCTTTATGTCCCGGTTTTGTTTCAAACGAATATCTTCATAAGTCCATAACATCTCCTTCTGAAAACGAAGATATACTTCATAAGCTATTCCAGTTAACTGCTACAGTCCATGAAGATAACTGAAACGGCAAAGTAATATATCTTCATTTTCACCTCATTATTTTAATAATGACCGTCACATGCTTTTTGTTTTATGCCATATCCATCAGGCGGTTTGCCTGCAGGCGAATCAGCGATTCATTATATTCATCTATCAGTTCTTTCATCACTTCGTCAACTGCTTGCAAGCGTTTGATTTGTGAGGCAACTTGACCAATTTCGATTTCTCCCTCAAAGATGTCTCCTTCGAATATTCCTAACTTGGCGCGTCCCCGTCCTAAGATCTCACGAAGTTCATCTACTGATGCACCGCGCAGTTCTGCTTCTTCAACCCGTTTGTAGAATTCATTTTTCACCAATCGGGTAGGCGAAAGTTGTTTCAGTGTCAGTATCGTGTCGCCCTCGTTCAGGCGCAGGCACCGGTCTTTGAACGAGAAGTGTGCCGAGCTTTCTTCGGTTAATGCGAATCGGGTTCCTATCTGTACGCCGTCGGCTCCCAAGGCTTGTGCGGCAAGGATGCTTTCGCCAGTCGCTATGCCTCCTGCAGCCAATAGGGGCAGAGTACATGTACGGCGAATGGCAGGGATGAGACACATGGTAGTGGTCTCTTCCCGTCCGTTATGCCCTCCGGCTTCGAATCCTTCGGCTACGATAGCGTCTACACCCGCTTCCTCACATTTGGCTGCAAATTTGGACGAAGCCACTACGTGTGCCACGAGGATATCCCGTTCGTGAAGCCAGTCAGTCCATTTCTTTGGACTGCCTGCCGAAGTGAAAACGATTTTTACGCCTTCTTCGGCGATGATTGGCATGATGGTATCTATTTCGGGATACATGAGCGGTACATTTACTCCAAAAGGCTTGTCGGTAGCTGCTTTACACTTACGGATGTGCTCGCGTAAGGTTTCGGGGTGCATTGAGCCTGCTCCCAGCAAGCCAAGCCCTCCAGCGTTGCTTACGGCAGAAGCTAATCTCCAGCCGCTGCACCATACCATTCCACCTTGGATGATGGGGTATTTAATGTTGAATAGTCGGCAAATTCGGTTCATGGTATTTTTTTAGTTAACAGTTAATAATGAATGATTTATAAAGTCCTTGCTTTGAATACCGGTTTGGTTTGTTGCGATTCAGGTTCGAAACCAAACCAATACGTAATGTCTTCGTTTTCGGCAGGCGGAAGCAGGCAGAGACGCAAGTTTTCATGATAAGTACCATTGAGCACCTCCCAATGTTCGGAAGGTAATACGTGTTTGGTACGGACGCGGTAGGCTGGTTCTTTCTTAAGCGACATGCCCGCTTCTATCCATGCAAGTGTCACGGCGGTTTCGTAAGCCGGATAGTTTTCTTGACAGAACTTATAGAGTAGGATGCCACGCCGTTCCAAGCTCATGGGCTGGTCAATGACGCCGATACGAGTCAGATGCTCCAAGAACCGGTGCAAGAATTCAGACTCTTCCACAATCAACCGGCGAGTGATTTCTTGCCAAGGTTTGGCATTGTAGAATCCGTCTATGAGGCGTGATAACATGCGTGCCGTTTGAAGTTCGTCGGGAGTGATTTCGTTGGTTTTCAATACTTCGTATGGAGGAAAAGGAGAATAGCTGATGCTTAATTCCGAGCTGCGCCGGCGCATTTCCGTTCCGGGAAGAAGCTTTAGAGATTCCAATTGGATTTCGCCGGCACGATAAGAAGCCAACGTACGGACATCTTCGAATATCTCTTTTAAATGATATAAAGGTAATCCTGCTATCAGGTCGGCATGGGTTTCCAAATTGGGCAAAGCACATAAGAATTCCAGACCGGACAGGGCATCTGCCAAGTCTCCTGCTCTCCGGCTGACGGTCAGCACTTCCTGATGGAGGCTTTGAATGCCTGCCTCTAAGTGTAATTGTCCCTTTGGCATGGAGGCAAGTATTTCTTTCAGCTCTTCGGATAAAAGGGCGGGATGCACTTCTAAGTGAAAACGGGTGTCTGGAAATTCGCGGAATAAATCGAGTAAGGCGCGGGCATGACGGGTATTGTAATTGAAAGTCCGGTCGAGTACCCGGATATTCCGGATGTGGTGCTCTTGAATCAAGGAGATTCGCCTTCGGATGGTTTCAATGGGAAGGGTGCGTACGGGTTTCTCGCCTCCGCTTACACAAAAGGCGCATGTATTGAAGCATCCGCGTGTAGTTTCCAGTTGCACGAAAGGTTTGCTCCAATTGAAGAACGGGCTTTCTTCGGGCGGGACAAGCCGGTCGAAATGCATCACTTGTGCACGTCCGTTATCGTGGTAGGTGGAAACTGTATCCAAATAACATAAGCCGGTTATGGTGTGCCATGCTTCCGGCTTATTCCATATTTCCAGCCAGCGTGCGAAAACCTCTTCTCCTTCGCCTCGGAATACACAATTCACGAAAGGATAGTTACGTAGGAACCTTTCATTATCCCCCAAAAATTCGGGACCTCCCAGTGTGATGCAACAATCGGGGAGCAAAGCCTTGATACGTCCCAAAGTGTGAAGTAACATTTCGTGATTGAAAAGCCAGCAGGTAGCGGCTACGATATCCGGTTTCCGACGGAATACTTCAGCACTCGCCATGCCCGGATTTTCATTGATAGTTGCAGAAACAATATCCCACTCTATATCGGCACGTCCGATGAGTTGGGCTTGCAAGGCGGGCAAAGCCAACGAGGAATGCGCATACGAACTGTTCAGGTCAAGCCAAAGGATTTTCATGAGGAAATTTTATTAAAAACACAGATTAGCTCAGATTGACGCGGATATCATATTATTTAATTATGAATCAGCAAGAATCTGGGTTAATCTGCGTTTCATAAGAAATCAAAGCAAATATTGCGAGCTGATAGATTCGTGGCTCAATACACGGCGAATCGTCTCAGCAAACATGTCGGCTATAGAAAGCTGTTTCACTTTGGCACAACGGTTTGAGTACGGGATGCTGTCGGTGAATACCAGTTCTTCCAGTTGCGAGTTTTGTACGCGTTCGGATGCAGGACCCGACATGACACAGTGGCTGGCGATGGCACGTACCGAAGTCGCTCCGGCTTCTTTCATGATGTCGGCAGCTTTGGTGATGGTACCGGCGGTATCTACCATGTCGTCTATCAGCACTACATCTTTACCCTTTACATCACCGATGATTTGCATCGATGCTACCACATTGGCTTTTTCACGTGTCTTGTGGCACAATACCAAAGGTACATCCAGGTATTTAGCATACGTACTGGCACGTTTCGAACCTCCCACATCGGGAGTGGCAATGACCAGATTAGGCAAATGTAAAGACTGGATATATGGAGCAAAGATGGTAGAACCGTACAGGTGATCGACCGGAATATCGAAGAATCCCTGAATCTGGTCGGCATGCAAATCCATGGTAATCAAGCGGTCAATGCCCGCTACGCTTAATAAGTCTGCCACTAATTTGGCACCGATGGATACACGGGGCTTGTCCTTGCGGTCTTGTCGTGCCCAGCCGAAATAGGGGACAACGGCGATGATACGTTTGGCCGAAGCACGTTTTGCTGCGTCAATCATTAATAAAAGCTCCATCAAATTGTCGGAGTTCGGAAAAGTTGACTGTACGAGAAATACGTGCTGGCCACGAATCGATTCTTCGTAAGATACTGCAAATTCGCCGTCAGCGAAATGAGTAATGTTCATGTTACCCAGCGGGCATCCCAAACTTTTGCAGATTTTCTCTGCCAGATATCTCGAGTTTGTACCCGAGAAGACTTTAAATCTTGATGTTTCGCTCATTGTTAAATATGTTGCCTTAAAAAAGTATATATACAAAGTTACACTATTTCTTTAGCCGGACAAAACATGTATCGAAAAAACTTCTAGTCAGCCAATTTCTTCAGTTTCCTGAATTGTTCAATCAGGTCACTGTAATTATAGTCATGCTCCGGACAGAACTTGTTCCACAATCCTCCCAATACGGCACACCCTCCAAATCCGAAATCTTTTACTTGCAGGATATTGCTTTCGTCAATACCTCCCAATGCGATGACACGTTTGTCGATGATGCCGTTTTTAGCTGCAGCCCGGATTTCTTCAGGTGTGAAAGCCGAATCGTATCCTTCTTTCGATATGCTGTCGAAGATAGGACTGAGGAACACGTATTCGAACTGGGGCTTTTTCTGTTTCACTTCTTCCAGCGAATGACAGGAAGTAGTGATAGGACCTGAATAGTTGTCGGGTATCACAGAATTATGGCTGTTGATATGAATCCCTCTTAACTTATATTCTTCTTTCAGGTAGAAATTCCCATGTACGACAATACGCTTCCTGTATTTTTCCGGAATCAATGTCAGCAATCTTTCTGCATAGACCGGAGTGGAATCGGTTTTGCGTAAATGAAGAATCTCCAGTCCTTCTTCGAAAAGGGCTGTCAGTATTTTATCTTCTTCCACAAAGTAAGTGGGCCTGGTTATTACTATCAGTTTCATGTGAAAACACAATATGGTGCAGCAAAGGTAGTAATAAGTTTGTAATATTAGCGTAAGTTAAAGCAAAATCGTGTACGTTTCCATCGTTTTCAGGTCGATTTGCCATAATTTTCCTGCCAAAATGGTCCCGTAACCACAAATAATCTTGATAACTTCATGAGCTTCGACGCAACCTACCAGTCCGGGAGTAACTCCTATCACTCCTTTGGGAAGTGGGGGCATGGATAACATTTCCTGTTCATCGGGATAGAGGTCGCGGTATCTTTTTTCTCCTTTATTATATAAGAATACCGATACTTGTCCTTCGAATGCCCGGATTGCCCCGTACACATATGCTTTCCCCAGTGAGGCACACGTGTCATCAATCAGGTATCGGGTGATGAAATTGTCGCATCCGTCCACTACGATGTCATAGTCTGATATAATTGCTTTAGCATTGTCGGGTGTCAGGCGGGTAGGGTAGGCCTTTATCCGGATGGTGCTGTTCAGTGCTTCCAGCCGTTTTTGGGCTTGCAGGGCTTTGGGCAGGTTTACTTCGGCTTCAGAATAGAGCACCTGGCGTTGCAGGTTGCTTTCGCTTACAGTATCATCATCAATCAGCCCGATTGTTCCTACTCCGGCACCTGCCAGATAGAGTGCGATGGGAGAGCCGAGCCCTCCTACACCTACAATGAGTACACGTGCCGCTTTCAGGCGTGCTTGTCCTTCTTCGCCAATTTCGGGAAGAAGGAGTTGGCGGTTGTATCTTTCCATTTTTTTGAATGAAGAATTAAGAATGAAGAAAGAGGAATGAAGAATCTGGTGCAGCTATATGCATAGGTCTGCGGATATAGCTTCATCGGCTTGCGGATATAGGTTCATCAGAACCCGATTCTTCATTCATCATTCTTCATTCTTCATTTTACAAAGTCGAATGAAGCATCCCAGTCTTTCCATACCGGTTCGCGTCCGGCTGCCTTTAGTGCGCACTCTACTTCCATGGCGGTACGGTCGTCGCTGATATGGAATTGTTCTAAGGCCTGAGGATAAGTGTAATATCCTCCCGGTTCGGTTTTGCTTTCGGCACTCATGGTGGTTACGCCCAGCGATGCCATGTGGTCGCGGATATAAGCCGGTTCACGGGTAGAATACGAAATATCCACATCGTGGTCGAAGATACGCATGGCAAAGGTCACCTGTGCCAGTTCCTTGTCGCTCATGATGACGTTGGGTTGGAATCCTTCGTTCTCTGCGGGGCGCATGCGGGGGAAGTTGACACTGTATTTGGTCTTCCAATAGTGTTTTTGCAGATAACGCAGGTGGTATGCCATCATCGTGACATCGGTACGCCAGTCTTCCAATCCTATCAATACGCCCATGCCGATAGAATGCACGCCTGCTTGTCCCATGCGGTCGAAGCCGTTTACGCGCCATTCGAATTTCGATTTCATGCCACGCGGATGATAGATGTTATAACGTGCTTTGTTGTATGTTTCCTGGAAACAGATGACCCCGTTCATGCCGTGTCTGGTCAGTTCGGCATATTCTTCGGTTTTCAGCGGCATTACTTCTATTTTCAGGTTCGAGAAATAGGGCTTTGCCAGATCAAGTGCTTTGGCAAGATACGGTACGCCTGCCTTTGCCGGATTTTCTCCGGTTACTATCAGCAGGTTTTCAAACGGAGCCAGTTTCTTGATGGCTTTGTACTCGTTCTCCATTTCTTCGGGTGTCAGGATAGTCCTTGCCATAGGATTGCTGATATGGAATCCGCAATACACGCACGAGTTGGTGCACGAGTTGGTCAGATAAAGCGGAATAAACATCGATACTGTTTTCCCGAACCGTTCTTCGGTATATTTGCGACTCAGGCGTGCCATCGGTTCCAGGTATTTTTCGGCAGCCGGCGAAACCAGTGCCATAAAGTCGTTCACATCACAGTGTGACTTGCCGAGTGCCCGCAGCACATCGGATTCTGTTTTGGAGTAGATGGCTTCGGTCGTCTCCTCCCAGCTTATTTTTTCTAATTCTTCGCTAAACATGCTATTCAATTAATAATGAATAATTAATAATTAATAATGGTGGATGCGTTTGGATTGCATTTGCTGGACTTGATTATGCTGGTTAATAGTTTTATCAGTTCAGTACAATCTGCTTGGATGGATTGGAAAGCTATATCGTTTATGTAATCCGATTCGTGTAGCAATGTCAGCCAATAGTCTGTTTCGTTAGCTTCTTTTAATGAAATATGCAGTTTATGGATAAAATCTTTTTTGCTTTCGGCAAATTCAGCTTCACGTATTAATGCTCCTATTGCTGTACCGCTCCGGAGCAATTGTTTTGACATAACATATTCTCCTTTTTGTTCTTTTAAAAAGCGGAAGGCTTTAATGATACGCAAGGCAAAAGCCACAGATTTTTGTTTGATAATGCTTTTCGACCGCATCCTTGTTGTTATTAATTATCAATTTTCTCCCATTGTTGATTATTATTAGGTTTAAACGTAATTAGCTAAAAAAGTAGACGCTCTCTCGTTGTTAATTATTAATTATTAACTATTAATTATTAATTGAAGAGAGATCTCTCGAAAGCTTCATGGCGCAGAAGTTCGGACCGCACATGGTGCAATACTCCCCGTCGGTATGGCGTCCTTCGTTGAAGTATTCCAGCGCACGGTCGGGGTCAAGGCTCAGATGGAACTGGTCGCGCCAGCGGAACTCATAACGGGCTTTGCTGAGGGCATTGTCGCGGATTTGTGCTCCGGGATGTCCTTTGGCAAGGTCGGCGGCATGGGCAGCTATCTTATAGGTAATGACTCCCGTACGCACATCTTCGCGGTTGGGCAATCCGAGGTGTTCTTTCGGAGTGACATAGCACAACATTGCCGTACCCAGCCAGCCGATTTGGGTGGCTCCGATGGCTGATGTGATGTGGTCATATCCCGGAGCGATGTCTGTTACCAACGGACCGAGGGTATAGAACGGAGCGTTATGACAATGCTCGATCTGGCGTTGCATGTTCTCTTGAATCTTGTGCAAAGGCACATGGCCCGGACCTTCGATGAATGCCTGTACGTTCTTTTCCCATGCACGGACAACAAGTTCACCCATGGTGTCGAGTTCGGCAAACTGGGCTTCGTCGTTAGCGTCGGCAATACATCCGGGACGCAGGCCGTCGCCCAATGAGATAGCTACATCGTATTGGGCAAGGATGTCGCAGATGTCATCGAAATGCTCGTAGAGGAATGACTCTTGGTCGTGTATCAGGCACCATTTGCTCATAATGCTTCCTCCGCGGCTCACGATGCCGCATAAACGCTTGTCCGCCAGGTGTACATTGTGCCGGCGGATACCTGCATGGATGGTAAAGTAATCCACTCCTTGTTCGCATTGTTCTATTAAGGTGTCCTTGTAGATTTCCCAGGTCAGGTCTTCCACTTTGCCGTTTACTTTTTCCAATGCCTGATAGATGGGTACGGTGCCTACAGGTACAGGGCAGTTTCGGATAATCCATTCGCGGGTTTCGTGGATGTTGTCTCCCGTAGAGAGATCCATCAACGTATCGCCTCCCCATTTGCAGCTCCATACGGCTTTGTCCACTTCCTCTTCGATGCTCGAAGTTGTGGCAGAGTTTCCGATGTTGGTATTGATTTTCACCAGGAAGTTGCGCCCGATAATCATCGGTTCGCTTTCCGGATGATTGATATTGGCAGGCAATACGGCACGTCCTGCGGCTATCTCGTCACGCACAAATTCGGGAGTGATGTGGGTGTCGATGCCTAATTCTTTGCAATTCATGTTTTCACGGATTGCCACATATTCCATTTCCGGAGTTACGATGCCTTGTTTGGCATAGTACATCTGGGTGCAGCATTTTCCGGCTTTGGCACGATAGGGTAGGGCGATGTGTTCGAAACGCAGGTGATCGAGCGAAGGGTCATCCCGGCGCATCTTGCCATATTCGGAAGTAATGGAAGGCAATTGCTCCACATCCCCTCGTCCGGTAATCCACGGTTCACGCATACGGGCAATGCCTTTCTTCAAGTCTATCTTTACCGAAGGGTCGCTGAACGGGCCGCTGGTATCGTAGATATAAACAGGCGCATTCGGAGTCATCACTTTCTTTCCGTCTTGGATGGTGACGGTAGGGGTCAGGTTTACTTTCTGCATTCCCACTTTGATGAAGGGGAAGAGTGTGCCTTGCATGTAGGCTTTCTCGCGGTGTGCGTAAGGTTTGTTCTCTTGTTCCATGGTGGTATTTTTTGTAGGTGATTAAGGACTACGTACTAGGTTTCACGTACTAGGTAATTCTATATAGTTTGACCGGTGTTTGCCAGACTATTCAGAACCTAGTCACCTAGTCCCTGGTACCTAGTCCCTAATACATTAATTATTCAGAAAAGCGGTTAAGGGTGACGAGGCAGAAGCTTCGAAGCTCTCACTTTGCACGCCAAGTCCTGCTTCGTAAGCACGGCGTCCGGCTATCACGGCTTCCTTGAAGGCAATAGCCATTTCTTCCGGATTTCCGGCTACAGCGATTGCGGTGTTTACCAGACAGGCGTCTGCTCCCATTTCCATGGCTTCGGCTGCATGGCTCGGTGCACCGATACCAGCATCTACTACTACCGGCACGTTACTTTGTTCGATGATAATGCGCAAGAAGTCGCGTGTCTGCAATCCCTTATTTGTACCGATAGGGGCGGCGAGTGGCATCACTGTAGCGGCTCCGGCTTCTTCCAGGCGTTTGCAAAGAGTAGGGTCTGCCTGGCAATAAGGTAATACCACGAATCCCAGTTTCACCAGTTCTTCTGTTGCTTTCAAGGTCTCGACAGAGTCGGGCAGAAGATAGCGCGGGTCTGGATGAATCTCCAGCTTCAACCAGTTGGTGCCGAATGCTTCGCGTGCCATTTGTGCGGCGAATACAGCTTCTTCTGCCGTACGCACACCCGAAGTGTTGGGCAAAAGTTGGATATGCGGATGAACGATGTGATGCAACATATCGTCTTCCTTATCATTCAGTTCAATGCGTTTCATGGCCACGGTCACCATTTCCGTGCCCGAAGCCAGGATAGCTTTCTCCATAATCTCATTCGAGTTGAATTTGCCTGTACCTAAAAACAAGCGTGAGTCGAATTCTTTATCGGCGATAATCAGTTTTTTCATATATTCAATATCAACTATTAATTATTAACTGTTAACTATTAATTATCCTCCTTGTTTCTGCTATCGGGTCATCCGCACGCAGGATGCTTCCGCTAAGAGCAATGCCCGATACTCCAGTCTGCATAATAGCCGGAATATCTTCGAAGGCGATGCCTCCAATGGCTACGATAGGCAAGTTGATGCCTGCCTCTTTCATGCGTGATACGATATTCCGGTAGCCTTCCAATCCCAGAACAGGACTTAGGTTTTTCTTGGTTGTTGTGAAGCGGAACGGTCCGCAGCCAATGTAGTCGGCACCTGCGGCATAATGCATCTGCACGTCTTCGAATGTGTTTGCCGTACCTCCGATAATAAAGTCTTTTCCCAGCAGTTTGCGGGCTTCGGCTATCGGCATGTCCTTTTTACCCAGATGCACACCGTCGGCATGTAGCTTTTTTGCCAAAGCCACGTGATCGTCTATGATGAACGTGGCTCCGTACTGGCGGCATAAGTCCTGTACACGTATCGCTTCCTTTTCTACCTCTTCTTCGGTTGCCTCCTTCATGCGCAACTGAATCCACCGGCATCCGCCTTCCAGTGCCATCCGGGCAGAGTCGAAGTAGGTATATCGGTCGGTGTAATGGGTAATGAATTGCAGTTCCATAGCTGTATTATCCTCCACAAGCCGCTTTGATGATAACTAAACTATCGTTTGGTTGTAAGGTTTGGTCTGCCCATTTTTCACGGGGAATCATACGGTTGTGCAAAGCTATGGCTACTCCTTTTTCAGGAAGCTCCAGTTGTTTTGCCAAATCGGCAATGGTATTCCCTTGGGTCAAATCGGTCTCTTTGTTGTTTACAATAACTGTCATAGTGGTTCTCTATATAAATAAAGTATAAATATAATAAGGAGTAATCCAAAGAGACACCTTTCAGGAGAGGGAGGTATGTAAAGAGTGTTTTCCGAAGAAACAATCCCTTCGCCGGTACTAACCGTATCAGGTTCGTAGGGTATGATCTCAGCCCGACATGGGCACCCCTTTGTTTTACTTTCCGGCAAAGATAGAAGAACTTTTTGAGAAAAACAAAAAATGGTTGGAAATATACAGGCAAACACATAAATTATGCAGATTATCCTCAGAAGCTGTTTTGAATTTCTCCAAAAAGTTTTTCTTGGCTTGATGTATCCGTTTTCGTGTGTGCTTTGGGCGATTTTTTGGTCCTTTTCGCTCCTGTTCTTCGTCAGAT
>NZ_NFJA01000076.1:0-18679 GCF_002159615.1 Bacteroides sp. An279 | reverse complement strand
AAGGTTCCACCTCTTCCCATTCCGAACAGAGAAGTTAAGCTTCGTCACGCCGATGGTACTGCGTAACAGTGGGAGAGTAGGTAGCCGCCGTTTTGGGATTCTCCCCCGGACATCAAACCGGGGGAGGATCCTTTTCTTTTTTTGAGATTATGCATTTATTTTCTTATATTTGCCCAGACTTACTATTGAATTTTAATATGGATACAATTCTGCCTTTTGCATTACTTTGTTTTACTTCCTTTTTTACATTAACTAATCCATTAGGAACTATGCCAGTATTTTTGACAATGACTAATGGACTGGAGGATAAAGAACGTAAACACATAGTGAAACGTGCCACTATTATTTCTTTTGTAATTTTGATGGCATTTACTTTTTTTGGTCAGTTCTTGTTTAAGTTCTTTGGTATTTCAACGAATGGATTTCGTATAGCTGCCGGAATTATTATTTTGAAAATTGGGTATGACATGTTGCAGGCCCGTTATACTAATACGAAGTTGAAAGATGAAGAAATTAAGACGTATGCTGATGATATTTCCATTACTCCTTTGTCTATTCCGATGCTGTGTGGTCCTGGAGCTATAGCGAATGGTATTATTATGATGAGTGATGCAGATAGTTGGGAATTAAAAGTGACGTTAGTGGCTGTTATTGCTATTGTCTATGTATTGACTTACATTATACTTTGTTTGTCAACTCGTCTAGTCAAGGTTATCGGAGAAACTGGAAATAATGTGATGATGCGTTTGATGGGGCTTATATTGATGGTGATTGCCGTGGAATGTTTTGTGAGCGGTATGAAACCGATTTTGATAGATATCATTCAATCTTCTTTATAAGTGTTTTTTATGATGGATGCGATTGTTTGGAGTGAAGTGCTCTGGAGTATATTCCGGATTCTTTATCTGGCAGTGATTGTGACTACTATATTTGTAGTCATTCTAGAAAATCGTAATCCGGTAAAGACCATGGCGTGGATACTTGTGCTTTTCTTTTTGCCGCTGGTAGGATTGGTGTTTTATTTCTTTTTTGGAAGAAGTACACGTCGGGAAAGGTTGATAAGCAAGAAAGGCTATTCACGTTTGAACAAAAGGCCGATGGCAGAATATCAGGCGCAAGAGGCTTTTTATGACTTGAATAATAAAAATCCATTGATATCCTTTTTCCGGAAAATCAATAGTGCTTTGCCGTTTGATGGAAATCAAGTAGCGGTTTATACAGATGGATATGCGATGTTACAGGCATTGATGCATGAAATTGGTCAGGCAAAGCACCACATTCATCTCCAATTTTATATTTTTGAAGACGATTCGGTAGGACGTTTGTTGCGGGATTTGCTGATAGATAAAGCACGTGAAGGAGTGAAAATACGCTTGCTGTACGATGATGTGGGTTGTTGGAAAGTAAATCCTTTGTTTTATGATGAGATGATGTGTGAGGGAATTGAGGTACAGAGTTTTCTGAAAGTCCGTTTTCCCCGTTTTACCAGTAAGGTTAATTATCGGAATCACCGGAAGATAGCGATTATTGATGGGAAAGTAGGATTTATCGGAGGTATGAATATCGCCGAACGTTATTTGCGTGGATTTTCGTGGGGGATTTGGCGTGATACGCATGTGTGTGTCAAAGGAAAGGCTGTATATGGTTTGCAGACGGCATTTTTGACTGATTGGTTTGTTGTGGACCGGATGTTACTTACTTCTTCTGAGTATTTTCCGAAAATGGAATGGCAAGGCAACGTGGTGGCGCAGATTGTAACTTCGGAACCGGTTGGAGATTGGCACGACATTATGCAAGGGCTTATCAAGGCTTTGTGTTCTTCCAAACGGTATTTTTATATTGAGAGTCCTTATTTGCTTCCTACAGAAGAAGTGGTGGTGGCATTGCAGACCGCTTCCCTTTCAGGGGTGGATGTACGGGTGATGTTGCCTAAGCGTGCGGATACGTATCTGACTCATAAAGGGTCTTTGTCTTATTTGGATGAATTGATGCGCGCGGGTGTTAAGGTTTATTTGTATAGGAAGGGCTTTTTGCATTCCAAACTATGGGTGTCGGATGATGAGTTTTCATCGGTCGGATCTACCAATATGGATTTTCGGAGTTTTGAGCACAATTTTGAGGCGAATGTCTTTTTTTATGATGTTGAAATGGCTTTGCGTCTGAAAGGAGTGTTTCTTGCCGACCAAAAGCATTGTCAGCTTTTGTCGCGCAAGTTATGGAGCCAGCGTTCATGGAAGAATAAGATAACCGAATCGGTTGTACGTTTGCTGGCTCCCTTGCTTTAGTGGAAAAATGAGAAGTTTACGCTTCCATAGTGCCGGTGTTCGGTGAAGTGCGGATGGCTTTCAAAGTTCTGGTTCTTTCCATGTTCCAAAACGAAAAGTCCGTCGGGTTTGAGCAGATTGTATTCGAATATCTTGTCTGGGATGCTTTCTAATTCCGGTAAAGCGTAGGGAGGGTCAGCAAAGATAAAATCGAATTGCTCCTTGCATTTACTGATGTATTTGAATACGTCACCTCGTATGGTCTTGCATTTGTCGGTCTTTATATCGCTCATGATTTTGCAGATAAAGGCATAGTGTTGAGGGTCTTTTTCTACTGATACGACTTTGTCGCATCCTCTTGACAAAAGCTCAATACTGATGCTTCCAGTTCCTGCAAACAGGTCGAGTGCCGTTACGTTGTTTTCGAAATCGAAATGATTGTTTAAGACATTGAAAAGGTTTTCTTTGGCAAAATCGGTAGTAGGACGAGCCTTGAAAGTATGGGGCACATCGAACCTCCGGTGTTTGTAGATTCCACTGATTACTCGCATATAAATAAAGATTGAATATCAAACGGAATCGTTTCCAGCGAAGTGTCGGAAGACTGCTGGAGTTCCGCCTGAGGGTTGTTGATTATGAATATTTTCCGGATGAATTGTCGGAGGAAACTAATTTGTCCGTGCAGTTCCTCTTTCGTAAGCCCTGTGAGATGCAGTTCATCTTTTTCTGTATCATAGTCTAATTGTTTCCAGATATTCAGCAGGTAATACGAACGGTCTTCATTGGTGCTTATCGGATAGGTATTGGCAAGTTGTAATCTGCCGTTAGAGAAACAGAATACTTCCATATTGTCGGCATGTATATTGGCATATATTTGCTGTGTTTGTCTTTGACGATTTTCTTTGGTAAAGTATTCTATCTGAGGGCTTACTGTAGCAAAAAAACGTGCACGAGGAAAATGCTCGGACAAAAATACGTGGGTTAGTTTGTCAATAGAGAACAATACTACCACATTACTGTTGCCCAGGATGTTGCATAAAACGATTTCATTGTTCTGTTTGGGTACGTTTTGGTAGAAAAGCATTTCCATTTGTTCGTCTTCGAAGAGTTCGAGGGGAACGGTAGTATACCGTAAAGTATGTATCAGGATGTTGGTTTGATGGTATATAACGTTCAGCTCAGGAGTTTGAGACAGGAAACCTTTTACATTGGCTGCCATCGAACGTTGCACGTTTACTGCGGTATGCTGGAAATAGATACGGCTTGCATCTGCCGGATGATAGGTTGCAAAAGAAAATCCCTCCGGACTGAGTCGGATAGAGAGAGTTTGGAATTCCGGTTGAGTCTGGTTGGTATCTTTTTCTGGCATATTCTTTCTTCTTTTTGCGTTTTTTGGTTTATATTCGTGTATAAAAATATGACTTCTGTTTTTAAGAGTGGACAAAGTTACTAAAATTTATAGGATAAGTATGCTGAACATCAAATTATTGGATCAGATAAAGCAAAATTTCTTTAATAAGCCAACTTCCGGGCAAGAATTAACGATGAATTTGTTCGTTGATTTTCTTCTCTCCTCTCAACCGGATACCGTTTTCTTGTTGAAAGGATATGCCGGAACAGGAAAAACCAGTCTGGTAAGTGCATTGGTGAGAACTCTCGACGGGATGAAGCAGAAATGTATATTGCTGGCTCCTACGGGGCGGGCGGCCAAAGTATTCGCGCTTCACTCCGGACATCCGGCTTACACCATCCACCGGCGTATTTACCGCCAGCGTACTTTTTCGAACGAGATGGATAATTTTACGATGAATGTCAATCTGCACCAGCACACGTTGTTCATTGTGGACGAAGCCTCGATGATATCCAATCTGGGCTTGTCGGGAAACGTGTTCGGGAGCGGACGCTTGCTGGACGACCTGATACAATATGTATATGGCGGGCAAGGGTGTAGGTTGGTGTTGGTGGGCGACACCGCCCAGCTGCCTCCTGTAGGCGAAGAAGAGAGTCCGGCACTCTCGGCAGATGTGTTGAGAGGGTATGGGTTGGAGGTCGTAGAGCAGGAGCTGACGCAAGTAGTCCGGCAGGAGTCTGAGTCGGGCATCTTGTACAATGCCACTTGCCTGCGCCGGAAAATGGCGGAAGAGTTTTCCGGAGAGCTTCCCCGCATACGGGTAGAGGGATTTCCCGATGTGCGTGTGGTGCCGGGGAGCGAACTGATAGAGACCCTCAACACCTGTTATGGGCGCGAGGGAATGGACGAAACCATCGTGATTTGCCGTTCGAACAAGCGGGCTAACCTTTATAACCAGGGAATACGGAATACGGTTCTTTATCGTGAGGATGAATTGAATGCGGGCGATATCCTGATGGTGGCGAAGAACAATTATTTTTGGGGAGCCGATGTCAAGGAACTGGATTTTATCGCCAACGGGGATATAGCCGTGGTACGCCGGGTGCGCCGGGTGCACGAGATGTATGGATTCCGTTTTGCCGATGTGCTTCTTGCGTTTCCTGATTACAACGATATTGAGCTGGAGGTGAAAATCCTGCTTGATACGCTCCATACCGATGCGCCGGCATTGCCCAAAGAGCATGCCGACCGTTTGTTTCATGCCGTGCTCGAAGATTACCAGGATATTACCACGAAAGCGGGGCGGATGAAGAAGATAAAGGCAGACCCGTGGTATAACGCTTTGCAGGTGAAGTATGCATACGCCGTAACGTGCCACAAAGCGCAGGGCGGGCAATGGCAAAACGTGTTCATCGATCAGGGGTATCTGACCGAGGATATGGTTTCGCCCGATTATTACCGCTGGCTTTATACGGCAATTACGCGTGCTAAAGGAACTTTGTATTTGGTGAACTGGCCTGAGAGCCAAAAGGAATAAAAAAGAAGTGCGCCCGATAGGACTCGAACCTACACGTCTCACGACACCAGATCCTAAGTCTGGCGCGGCTACCAATTACGCCACGGGCGCATGTCCATGTTAAAATGGAATTGCGGGTGCAAAGATAAGGCTTATTTTCGAAATCGCCAAATCTTTGTGTGAAATTTCACTACAGAGGTGCATAGAAACCGTTTCCGGGAAACCATTTCCTTATTGTCCTTTCAGCACCCGGCATGCCGTTTCTATCATGGTATCTTTCCCTTGGGCAATGTCTTCGCTTGTCATGTCTACTTTCACATCAGGGTCTATCCCAAATTCCAGATGGTTCATTTCGGGGTCGAGCATCGGGCTGGCAGAGAAACGGATGGACCAGCCGCAGGGGATTTCCGACGAGAAGGGAAGCCCTGAGCCTCCGCCTGTCTTGTCACCTACAAGGGTCACATTGGGAAACTGGTTCATGCTGTTCACAAAATCGTTGGTGGCACTATAGGCACGGCGGTTGGTGAGCACTACCACCGGCTTTTGCCACCGGATGCCGTCCGAAGGCTCGATGTAGACAGGTTTGGGGTTGGAAAAATCATCGTGGGCAGGTCCCGTCTTGTGGTACATATAGCCTACAAGCACCCGCTCGTTGGTGAAACGTGCCGCCAGTTTTTGTGCCGTAGTCAGGTTTCCGCCTCCGTTATCCCGTACATCTATAATCAGTCCGTCGCATACGGCAAGCGAGTTCAGGGTCTGGTCCAGATTTCCGTCTCCAATGCCGTTCGAGAAACTTTCGCAATAGATGTAGCCGATGTTGTTTTCCAGTATCGACCAGGTAATGCCCGACGAGTTCACATAGTCTTTTCCCAGGTAATTGCTCTGGATGCTGTCATTGAAATTATGGGGGAAGGCGTCAAACCATGCGCGGTATTGCGATGTGCCGATGGAACTGGACAGGTTGACATGCCCGTCTCTCAGCTCGTTCACCATGTCCGAGAGCACTTCGTAGAGGTTTTCCCACGTCATGTCGGACGTGATGCGCTGGGCGTAGCGGGTGTGCACTTCGTCCCAGTCCAGCCCGTATTCTTCGTGCTTGTATTCCAGAAAGCAATATTGTTCGTCAATGATTTTCCATAAAGACTCGAAGTTCGACTCGGGCGTATTGCCTGATATGTCTTCGCGGATGCAGGAGGCGAACAATGCCTGCACGGTGATGCATAGGTAGAGGATATATTTTCTCATGGTTTAAAACGGAGTTATTTTAGGTGGCGTGGTCATGTGTTTCTTTCCATGGAACAGGTACAGATTGCGCACGACGCCTATCATGAAGTCGTGCGAGTAGGTATGGCTTTTCAGGTTGTTTACCTTTGCTTGCTGGAGGTCGCATACGTAGCCCACACGCATCACCGTGTTTTCTACCGGGAAGTCGAGGGTAAGGAGCTGGCGCAGGGACGGGTTGTTGTGCAGGGAGGTGAACACTACGTTCCGTCCTCCGTTGCCCAGCGAGAATATTTCGTAATACGATTCGCCGAACTCAGGCGAGAACATCACGCCCAGCAGGGGCAGGTTCGCTTGCCAGCGTACCGTGAGCGGATAGTTCTTGATGCGGAACCGGTAGATGAGCATCCCTGATGCCCCTAAGCCCCCGTAGGCTTTTGCTTGGGCAGGGTTGTTCGAGTTGCGCCGGTTGTATACCACGCCTGCGTTCAGGTCAAGCATCGGACCGAAAAGTATCTTCAGTCCCTTGGCAGGGCGGAACTGGTAATGCAGGGCATAGCTCCAGTTCACCAGCCCGCCGTACGTATGGTTGGTCTGCGAGATGTTTTCGGTGTACGAGGCATGTAGCTGGAACAGGTTTTGCGCCGAAACGTTCCCGTCCATCAGGCGGGTCATCCGCATCGTTTCGTAGGCGAAGCGCACTTCTGGGCCTTCGTATTCCAAGGGCGAGAGATAGGTTTCGAATGTGTTGTTGTGTCCGGCTCCTATCATCACCGAGCGCATCACGTGGCGTGTGGCTTGCAGGGAGTCTTGCGCTTGGATACGGGTCGGAAGGCAGGTTAAGACTATCAGAATAAAAACACAGAGGCGCAGAGGCACAGAGGCTTTATTTTTTATTCTCAGTGTCTTTGTGTCTCTGTGTTCGATATAAATCAATGTTTTCATTCTTCTTCGTTATCGAATAGGTTCATTTGTCCGTTTTCGTCTTCGGATGTTCCGTTATCTTCTGTGTCGGGAACTTCTTCGGGTTCCGGCATGCGGGTAGGTTCCAGTTCGTTTACCTCGCCCACGGTGTAGGTGGTGAGGCGTTTGCCCTTAGCCTTGTAGCTCTTTATGCCTACAAAGTCGGATGCTTCTACTATCAGCGGTTCCCGGAACGCGTCGTGTCCGCCGAATACCACCTGGATGCGCGGATAGGCTTCGGGGCTGAGCAGGAGCAAACGGTTTTGCTTGTTCTCGCCCAAGTAGTTCTGGCGCTTGCTTGTCGCCTCGAAGCAGAAGCGTTTCAGGTATGGGTAGTTCTGCTGGTCGGCATCGTAGAGCACGGCGGTCCACACCTTGTCGGCATCAAACTTTTCGATGAGCCGGATATCGGGGTCGTAATGGTTGTTCAGGTCGAAGTCGGTAGTATAGAAGTCACCGTCTGTATGTACCACGAGGATGCGGTCATCGCTTTGGAACTCGCCTAAGTATTGTCCGCGCCCGTCGTAATTGAGGCGTAACACATCGTGGTCGAACCACACCTTGCGTCCGCCCAGGGTAGAGCCTCCGCGTTGTTTCAGCCCGATTTTGTGTACCTCGTACTTAGTGAGCAGATTGCCCATTGACTGGCGGCCCTTGATGTTGATGGTGCTGAAGTCGCGTTCGAACACCAGTTTCTTGATGCGCGGGTTGGGGCGCAGGGTCACTTTCACGGTTTCCGCCTCGCCGTTGGGGTTGGCGGTGAAGTAGACGATGCGCGAACCCGGTGTGCCTTGCGTCACGTCGTACTCGCGGTCGCGTATCATCGAAGTCACGTTGAAACGCTTGATGTAGTGGTATCCGTCTTTCCCGTCGCGGTAGATGACGTTGTAGATAGTACGCTTGTCGTTCTTCTTGAACACGTTGACGTAGAGGATGTTCTTGCCTACGAAGAGCTTGTCCTGTACGCGCACCACCTTGTATTTCCCGTCGCGGTAGAAGATGATTACATCGTCGATATCGGAACAGTTGCACACGAATTCGTCCTTTTTCAGCCCCGTGCCGATAAAGCCTTCCTCGCGGTTGATGTAGAGTTTTTCGTTGGCTTCCGCCACTTTTGTGGCTACGATGGTGTCGAAGTTTCGTATCTCGGTGCGGCGGGGGAACTGTGCTCCGTATTTCTCTTTCAGGCGGCGGAACCAGGCGATGGTATAGTCGGTAATGTGCGCCAGGTGGTTTTCGGTCTCTTCGATGTCCGCCTTCAGCCGGGCGATGTTCTCGTCCGCCTTGTCTTTGTTGAACTTCAGGATGCGTGCCATCTTGATTTCCATCAGGCGCAGGATGTCATCCTTGGTCACTTCGCGCACCATTTGGGGGTAGAACGGGGTGAGCCGCTCGTCGATGTGGGCACAGGCGGCGTCCATGTTTTCGGCTTGCTCGAAGCCGCGGTCTTTGTAGATGCGCTCTTCGATGAAGATTTTCTCCAGCGAGGCGAAGTGCAGGGTCTCCAGGGTCTCGTCGCGCTGTATTTCCAGTTCGCGGCGCAAGAGCCCGAGGGTGTGGTCGACCGACTTGCGGAGCACCGTGCCTACCGAGAGGAAATGCGGCTTCTTGTCCTCGATGACGCAGCAGTTGGGCGAGATGTTCACTTCGCAATCCGTAAAGGCATAAAGGGCGTCCAGCGTCTTGTCCGACGAGGCTCCGGGGGCGAGGTGTACCAGTATTTCCACCTTGTCGGCGGTATTGTCGTCTACCTTGCGCACCTTGATTTTTCCTTTTTCTACGGCTTTCAATATGGAGTCGATGAGCGACGATGTGGTTTTCCCGTAGGGAATTTCGCTGATGCAGAGTGTCTTGTTGTCTATTTTCGATATCTTGGCACGTACGCGCACCACTCCGCCCCGCTCGCCGTCGTTGTAGCGCGACACGTCTACCGCCCCTCCGGTCTGGAAGTCGGGGTAGAGGTGGAACTCTTCGCCGTGCAGGTAAGCGATGGCTGCATCGCATAACTCATTGAAGTTGTGAGGCAGGATTTTCGATGAAAGTCCTACGGCGATGCCTTCTACGCCCTGTGCCAGCAACAGGGGGAACTTGACCGGCAGGGTTACGGGTTCGCGGTTGCGCCCGTCGTAAGAGGCCTGCCATTCGGTGGTCTTGGGATTGAACACCACGTCGAGGGCGAATTTCGACAAGCGTGCTTCGATGTATCGGGGGGCGGCTGCATCGTCGCCCGTGAGGATGTTTCCCCAGTTTCCCTGGCAATCGATGAGCAGGTCTTTCTGCCCCAGCTGCACCAGCGCGTCGCCGATGGAAGCGTCGCCGTGCGGATGGAACTGCATGGTATGCCCCACGATGTTCGCCACCTTGTTGTAGCGTCCGTCGTCCAGCCGTTTCATGGCGTGCAGGATGCGCCGCTGCACCGGTTTCAGTCCGTCGTTGATGTGGGGTACGGCACGTTCCAGAATGACGTACGAGGCATAGTCGAGGAACCAGTTCTGATACATTCCGCTCAGCTGGTATTTCACTGCCTTGTCCGCCGGCGAGGCGGGCTTGTAATTCGTATCCGATTCTTTTTCAGGTATATCCGTTGTTTCGTTTTTGTCTAATGTGTCGTCGCTCATAATTGTTTTCTGCTTGATGCAAATGTACGGATAATTATTGGAAAAAACAAGTGCTTTGATGAATGGAATGGAACGCAGAGATGCAGAAGCACAGGGGCCTCCGTTGCACAGTTACAACCGTTACAATTGTTACAATTACAGTTGATGTAAGTTGAAAATCAGATAGCGGGAAAAACTTGTTATAAATTATATATTATATATATTTATATATAAATATATATAATATATAATTTTAATAGGTGGATTTCTTTTTTTGTCCGGGATTGAAAAAGCATTTTACATTAACTGTAATTGTAACAATTGTAACGCATAGCAATGGGATAAGGCCCTTTCAAAAACGGCTTTTATCGGATATAGCTGCATCGTGCCGGGGATATACGTGCATAGCCCGGTGCAGATAGGTGCGTGTGTCATGCAATATATATATTCCCTATCGCAGTTAGAAGCTGTTTTGAATTTATCGTGCGATGATTTGGGATGAGTTTTTGAGGCATTTTCGCTTCTGTGATGAGGAAGATAGCGGGCTATCTGACGAAGAACAGGAGCGAAAAAGACCAAAAAATCGCCCAAAGCACACACGAAAACGGATACATCAAGCCAAGAAAAACTTTTTGGAGAAATTCAAAACAGCTTCTTAGTCTGTTTTCCGTAACGAGCGGAGTACCGGAATCGCTACGGGCAGGGCGAAGATGAACGAACAGAAGTCGGCTACGGCCTGGCTCATCTCTACCCCTTGCAGACCTAAGCAGTGGGGTAGCAGGATGATAAAGGGGATGAAGAACAGCCCTTGGCGTGCGGAGGCAAGCAACACGGCACGTACGGGCTTGCGGATGGTTTGGAGCAGCATGTTGCAAAGGATGACCCACGTGCCCAATGGCAATGTGATAAGCTGCCAGCGCAAGGCACGCGCACCTACGGCGATTACCTCGGCGTCGTCTTCGCGGAACCATGCCACGATTTCGGGTGCGTAGATGTAGCCGACAATTGAGCAGAGGGTGAGAAACACTACCCCTACTTTTACGCAGAACCAGAAGCCTTGTTGTACGCGTGGGTAGATACCTGCGCCGTAATTGTAGCCGCATACGGGCTGGAAGCCTTGGCCGAAACCGATGAGGAAAGAGTTGATGAACATGCAGATACGTCCCACGATAGACATGCCCGCAATGGCGGCGTCGCCATACCGTCCGGCGGCTACGTTGAGCAGGATGGCGGCAAGGCTTGCCAGTCCCTGCCGGCAGAGCGAGGGGCTTCCTCCGTAAAGGATTTCGCGGAAATAAGCTGGTTGTGGCGTGAAGTTGCTCAGGCGGATGCGGATGTTTTCTCCCCGGCTGTCCATGTAGAGCAGGATGCCGAAGCTGCACACCTGTCCGCACAGCGTGGCGTATGCCGCTCCGGCGATGCCCATGCCGCATACGAAGATGAACAGCGGAGCCAGCCCGATGTTGAGCACCGTGCCGGCGGTGATGCCCACCATGGCGTAGGCGGCGTTGCCCTGAAAGCGCATTTGGTTGTTCAGCACCAGCGACGATGCCATGAAGGGCGCTCCCAGCAGGATGATGCCCAGATAGGTCTCGGTATAGGGCAGGATAGTGGGGGTAGAGCCCAATATGCGGCAGATAGGGGTCAGGAACAGGAGCCCGAAAAGCGTGATGAGGCATCCCATGATGAAGGCGCTGAAAAATCCCGTTGCCGCCATTTTCTCGGCACTTTGATAGTCGCGTGCCCCCAACCGGCGCGAGATGAAATTGCCCGACCCGTGTCCGAAGAAGAATCCGAACGCCTGTATGATAGCCATGACCGAGAAGGAAATCCCTACGGCGGCGGTGGCCTGGGTGTTGATTTTCCCTACGAAATAGGTATCTATCATCACGTAGAATGAAGTGACCAGCATGCTGACGATGGTGGGTATGGCAAGCGACCCTATCAGCCGGGGGATGGGGGCGGTGGTCATCAGGGTATATTTGTCGATGTGCTTGTGTTTCATAACCGTTTTTTCATGGATTGCCGGTGCAAATTTAGTGAATTTGGCGGACGGTGGACTGAAAAAGGAAGAAAAAGATTGGCGCTTTCAGAAGAAAGGTGTATATTTGCAAAAATGGAGGATGAAAGGAAAACAAATAAGCAAGTGATGCTTGGCGAACTTGGAAAATATTGTATTGATATTTCTAAGTTAGTTTTTGGTGGCGTGGTTTTGGCTGGTATTATGAAACTGGACGTAAATCGTGCCTTGTTGTTCGGATTGGGAACAGTTGTTGTCTTATTGACGGTAGCTGCGGGTCTTATATGTATATTATTGGCAAATTCTAATAAAGAAAAATGAGTTATGGAATTGATTTTGTTTTTGTCTTTTTTCGGATTGATAGCTTTAGGGATTATTATGTGGGGAGTGAATCAGTTGCGGAAACAGCAATCTCATAAAATCTCATAAAAGCATTGGATGAATGCGTGTAGTAAGCAAGATTTGAGGGCTATACGGATTCTTTTGCTTATCTTTGACCTCAACCAAAAGAATAAAACTATGGAACAGGCTGCTTTTACCCGCGAGGAACTGATGCGCAGGCTGGAGGAACACCGGAGGAAGAAAAAAGTACTTATTGAAACCATACAGAAAGAAATGCACGACCGTATTAAGGAACGTACGGGAGAGGATGTGACATCTTTTAATGTGTGGTGATATGATGACATTGGATTTTTTGTCACGCTGGATTTGTAATCCAGCGTAATTCTGCGTGCGGAACCGTAGGTCGGCGAAGCCAATTGCAATCCGCATCATCAGCTAATGGTTCCGGATTACAAATCCGGCGTGACACACGACCGCAAATACTCATTTAATTATTTAAGCTCGACGATAACGGACGATGAAGGCGTGGAGAACATTGTTGCCCTCTTGTTCCGCATCGACCATCCGCGGGCGGTGCAAATCAGTGGGGAGTTTGCACGTGCGGTGCAGCTCTTTCACGAGAAGCCCGAATGAAAACGGGGCGATTTGTTCCTGATTCGCATAAATTAATAAACTTGTGCTTCTTTTTTATGGATAAATCCGTATCTTTGTGCGCATTTATGAGTTTCGGAATTAATAATTTAAAGATAAAGAAAAATGGCACAAGAAGACGTTTTCAAGAAATTGGTTTCGCATTGTAAGGAATATGGCTTTGTGTTTCCGTCGAGTGAAATTTACGACGGACTGGGAGCCGTTTACGACTATGGACAGAACGGTGTGGAACTGAAAAACAACATCAAGCAATACTGGTGGCAGAGCATGGTGCTCTTGCACGAAAATATCGTGGGAATCGATTCGGCAATCTTCATGCACCCCACTATCTGGAAGGCTTCGGGGCACGTAGACGCATTTAACGACCCGCTTATCGACAACCGCGACTCGAAAAAGCGTTATCGTGCCGATGTGCTGATTGAAGACCAGATTGCGAAATACGACGAAAAGATAAACAAGGAGGTGGCAAAGGCCGCCAAGAAATACGGCGATGCTTTCGACGAGCAGGAATTCCGTTCGACCAATGCACGCGTGCTGGAGCATCAGGCGAAGCGTGACGCCCTGCACGAACGCTATACACAGGCGATGAATGCCGGACCGGACCTGAACGAGCTGCGCCAGATTATCCTGGACGAAGAAATCGTGTGTCCCATCTCGGGCACGAAGAACTGGACCGAGGTGCGCCAGTTTAACCTGATGTTCTCTACCGAAATGGGCTCTACCGCCGATGGCTCGATGAAAGTCTACCTTCGTCCGGAAACCGCACAAGGTATTTTCGTGAACTATCTGAACGTGCAGAAGACGGGGCGCATGAAAATCCCCTTCGGCATCGCCCAGATAGGCAAGGCGTTCCGCAATGAAATCGTGGCACGCCAGTTCATCTTCCGCATGCGCGAGTTCGAACAGATGGAAATGCAGTTCTTCGTTAAGCCGGGCACCGAGCTGGAATGGTTTAAGAAGTGGAAGGAAACCCGCCTGAAATGGCACAAGGCGCTGGGCTTCGGTGATGACCATTACCGTTATCACGACCACGAGAAGCTGGCGCATTACGCCAATGCAGCTACCGACATCGAGTTCCTGATGCCGTTCGGGTTCAAGGAAGTGGAAGGCATCCACTCGCGCACCAACTTCGACCTGAGCCAGCACGAGAAGTTCTCGGGCAAGAGCATCAAGTATTTCGACCCCGAAATCAACGAATCTTATACTCCGTATGTCATCGAGACTTCTATCGGCGTAGACCGTATGTTCCTGAGCGTGATGAGTGCTTCGTACACGGAAGAGAAGCTGGAAAACGGCGAGACACGCGTGGTGTTGAAGCTCCCTGCCGCCCTGGCTCCGGTGAAGCTTGCCGTGATGCCGTTGGTGAAGAAAGACGGGCTGCCCGAAAAGGCGCGCGAGATTATGGACGACTTGAAGTTCCATTTCCATTGCCAGTACGACGAGAAGGACTCTATCGGCAAGCGTTACCGCCGTCAGGATGCCATCGGTACGCCGTATTGCGTAACGGTAGACCATCAGACGCTGGAAGACAACTGCGTGACGTTGCGTAACCGCGATACGATGGAGCAGGAGCGTGTGGCTATTGCCGACCTGAACAATATTATCGCCGACAAGGTGAGCATCACCAGTCTGCTGAAAACCTTGCAATAATGAAAAGGTCGATGAAGACATATTGTGTCAGGCTATGGATACTCGGTATGGTAATGTGTGTCTTTGCTTCGTGTAGCGACGATACACCTACCGCCGACCCATACGCCGATTGGGAAGCGCGCAACGTAGCTTATATAGACTCCATTGCTGATGTTGTAGCCAATCCGCCTGCTGGAGAAACATGGTACCGTTATGCGAACTATAAAATCCAGAACGATGGAATGGGTACAGATTTAACCCTGACCAACTCAGATTATGTGTACGTAAAGGATTTGACGGAAGCGGATGCTGAATTAGGTGAAACACCGTTTGCAACCGATACGGTAGCGGTACATTATCGCGGATGGTTGATAAACGGAGAAGTGTTCGACCAAAGCTATAGTGGAGATTGGAACGCGGAAATTCACACACCTGTTTCCTTTGTGGTTTGTGGCGCAGATAGTTATGGAAATTCAACCGGAGTAATAACAGGTTGGGCCACAGCTTTGCTTCACATGCAAGAAGGCGAACATTGGGAAGTCTATATACCCTATCAGTTAGCATACGGAGAGGCGGGATATGGAGACATACGCGGTTATTCCACATTGGCGTTTGATATGCGTCTGGAGAGGGTGATACATCCGAAAGGCCCGGACGACCGAAGCCGGAAAGCAATTTCTCTGGCAACGGAAAATCAGGTATCCGTTGACGAATAATCCGCGGTATAACCTCACTGCATTGCATGATAAAAGAACAAATATCGGAGATAAGGCTGGTTACAGAGCTTTATCTCCGATGTTGTTTTTATACTTATTTTTGAATTATATTGTGTGAAAAATTCCGCTCCGGATTCGTCTTGGAACATAAGGACATAAAAAAAGGAGTACCGCTGTACTCCAACCTTTTGTTAACCTTAAATCTAATACTATGAAAAACACATTGCAAATGTACGGACTTTTATTGAATCTGCAAATAATCCAGAGGAAAATATCTGTTTTATAACATTGTTTAAGATATCGGCGCCGGATATTAGGGATATTGAAAGGCTTTTTAGTTATCTTTGCCGATGTAAAAGTATAAAAAGAAGATAACAAGACTATGGCATTTAACGCGACAAAGAAAGAATGGAGTGAACTCTATGCGTTTTTCCGTTTGCTGGCAGACGGACAGGTGTATGCCGGTACGCCGGATGTGAAACAGAATGAAGCTGTGTGCCTGCCGGTGGCTATGGTGCAACGTGAAGAACACGATGGGACACGCCGGTACGTAATCGGGAAGAATGAAGTGAGGATATGTGGAGAACAAATGGATAAGCGCGTTCCGAGGGAAGATTTTGCTACGGTATCGGAACTGGTATTACAGGCTTTGCGTGAATCGGAAACCGATGATGTTGCCTCGCCCGAAGGAGTGGAAGGCTTCTTGGACGAAGTGGCGATATACAATCTGGAAGCCAAAACCGATGACCGTACCGATTTTAAGGTAGCGTTCTATCGTGAAGACGCGCCCTTGACGGGCTTCTGTGTGCGTTCGAGGCTGGGAGCATTATATCCCTTGCTGGACGGTGGGAGGGCTGCAAACTTCAAGTTCGAGCAGACTGGCATCAAGTTTCCGGTACCTGCTGTGGCAAAAATCAATGCCTTTGGTGAGGAAGAAGATGTATTGGGGCGTATGCTGATGATAGAACGTATGGGAGGAAACTTGAAGTATAATGATGTGGCTGACAAGATTTTCCGCAGCAACCTCTCGATGATAGACCTGCACATGGGACGCTTGTTGGGTGAAATGACCCGGCTGATGTGGCTGGAGGGCAAGACTAAGGTATCCGATTTGACAGAAGCCATCAGGCAGCTTAACCCGCTGAAGATTAAGGATGAATTGATTGTCAAGCACGGTTTCTACGATTATAAGATAAAAGAATTCCTGCTTGCCGTTGCTACCGGTATGCGTCCGGCAAAGATATACAACGGCATCGATTCGGCTATCGACGGATGCTTGTTGGTGACGGGAAATGGAGATGTGCTTTGTTACCAGCGGGCTTTCCGCCAGGTATTTGCCGACTTCCTTTTCTACAATACGCGTCTGGAAAAAGGTTCTACCTCTAAAGACAAGTATGGCTATCTGGAGCGTGAGAACGGTGTGTATTATTTTAAGCTGAATCTGAAAGTAGGACTGACGAAACGGTGATGAAATCTTTCCGCTACAGGTTATACGGATTTTATCTTTGAATACAGACAACACACAAGTGTAGTACATTAGTAAATAAAAAATACGACTATGGAACAAGAAGGGAAAATGATTATTTATCAGGTGTTCACCCGTTTGTTCGGAAACAAAGGGCTCCGCAATAAGATAAATGGAACCTTAAGTGAAAACGGGTGTGGAAAAATGGATGATTTTACCAACAAGGCCTTGCACGAGATCAAGAAGCTGGGCGCTACTCATATCTGGTACACGGGTATCCTCGCCCATGCTTCGCAGACCGATTATTCGGCTTACGGCATTCCGCGCAACCATCCGGCAGTAGTGAAGGGAAAAGCGGGCTCGCCATATGCTATCCGTGATTATTACGATGTAGACCCGGACTTGGCTGTTCATGTAGACCGCCGCATGGAAGAGTTTGAGGCTTTGGTGCAACGCTCGCACACAAACGGGTTGAAGGTGATTATCGATTTTGTCCCCAATCATGTGGCGCGTCAGTACCATTCGATAGCTAAGCCCGAAGGTGTGAAAGATCTGGGTGAGGATGATGACCCGTCGAAGGCATTTGCTCCGGATAATAATTTTTATTATATTCCCGGTGCCCATCTTGGCGGTGAGATAGATTTTTATGATGAAGAGCAGGGATTGTATGATGAGATGCCTGCCAAGGCTACTGGCAACGACCGTTTTGATGCTTACCCCAACAAGACCGATTGGTATGAAACGGTAAAACTGAACTATGGTGTAGACTACATAGGCAATACGGGCAATCATTTCGATCCCGAGCCGGACACGTGGCACAAGATGTTGGATATCCTGTTGTTTTGGGCTTCGAAAGGCATCGACGGTTTCCGGTGCGACATGGCAGAGATGGTGCCTTGCGAGTTTTGGGGCTGGGTCATCCCGAAAGTGAAGGCGCATTATCCGGCATTGGTCTTTATTGCCGAGGTATACAATCCGGATGAATACCGTAATTACATCTATAAAGGGCATTTCGATTATCTGTATGATAAGGTGGGGCTGTATGATACCTTGCGTGCATTGGTGTGCGGATATACATCGGCAACCGCCATTACCGGGTGTTGGCAGTGTGTGAATGACATCCAGCCGCACATGTTGAACTTCCTGGAGAATCATGACGAACAGCGTATCGCTTCCGATTTCTTTGCGGGCGATGCACGCAAGGGGCTTCCGGCATTGCTGGTTTCGGCTTGCATGAACACCAATCCGATGATGATTTATTTCGGGCAGGAATTGGGTGAGGAAGGAATGGATTCGGAAGGCTTTAGCGGACGTGACGGGCGCACCACGATATTCGACTATTGGAGCATCCCCAGCATCCGCCGTTGGAGCAATCACGGGCGTTACAACCTGCATTTGCTGAACGCTAAAGAAAAGGAAATCCGTCGCTATTACCAACATGTGCTCAACCTGTGTCAAACAGAAGCTGCACTTTCCAAGGGGAGTTTCTTCGACCTGATGTATGTCAATCAGGGCGGCTGGCTGATGAACGAGCACCGCCAGTATGCATTCTTGCGCAAGTATGGCAAGGAAGTGATTCTGGTTGTGGCAAACTTTGAGGCTATCCCCGTGCATATCGGTGTGACTATTCCGCAACATGCATTCGATTTTCTTCATCTGCCTTCGTTTGCACGGTGCAATGTCACTGACCTGCTGACCGGAAAGGAAGAAATCATCTCGTGGATGCCTGATAAGGCGGTCACGATAGATGTGCCGGCACTGGGCGGGAAGATGCTGAAGCTTTCTTTTTGAATTTATGCGGCAAATGTAGAAGCTGTTTTGAATTTATCGTGCGCTGATTTGGGATGAGTTTTTGAGGCATTTTCGCTTCTGTGATGAGGAAGATAGCGGGCTATCTGACGAAGAACAGGAGCGAAAAGAACCAAAAAATCGCCCAAAGCACAC
>NZ_NFJA01000075.1:0-18798 GCF_002159615.1 Bacteroides sp. An279 | reverse complement strand
GACGAAGAACAGGAGCGAAAAGGACCAAAAAATCGCCCAAAGCACACACGAAAACAGATACATCAAGCCAAGAAAAACTTTTTGGAGAAATTCAAAACAGCTTCTTAGTATCTTTTTCTTTTGCCACTTCCGAAGAAAGCACGTACGCGGCGTAATACTTTGATGCCTGTCATCAGTCCGTCGTAGGCGGCGATGCCCATGTTGACATGTTGCATCATCCCTTCAAATTTGTTTTTGCTTTGTGGCGGGGCAAAGAGTTGATGGGCAAGGTGGAGCATCTGTTCTTTTGACTGGAGGATTTCCTTTTTTTTATCTATCCGTTGCTGGCGGATCATTTCCAGGGTATAGTGGTTCGGTGGTAGATTGTTCATGGTTCTGTTTTCTTTGTGTCATCCAAAAATAGCCGTGCCAGGAAATTGACCATCGGCTGGAAGATAAGTGGTACGCGGAAGCGATAGATGAGTAGGGCTACCGCAATCAGCAGGATGCCTACAATGGCGTAGCCCGCTATCAGGCTTCCCACGGCGGTGGCAAGTACATATACCAGCATGAACGAGAAATAGAAAAGAGCCATCACTCCTACGGTCACCAGGATGAAAATCAGAATCAGTGTAGAGAGCAGGATGGTGAGTTTTTCTATCGCTTCCAGCCGGAGGTATTGTCCTTGCAGTTCAAGGTATTTCCTGAATTCCTTGAAGAGGTCTTGCAGGTTGTCAATGCTTTTGTCGTTAGCAAACATAGTTTCTGGAGGTTTAAAAAAGAGGGTGTGCTAAAATTTTCCTTTTACCACACCCTCTTGAAGTTCATGCTCATGATTAGTCGGCATCTTTTACTTCCGATGCGATTTGGTCAACCAAATCATCCATTTCTTCACGGTTCAGACGGATACCTTTTTTACGCAAAAGCTCAGCTATTTTGTTACGTGTGTCGGTACCCTTTTCCGGAGCAAATAAAATACCTGCTGCTGCACCAATGGCAATCCCACCCAAGAATGCAGCTACTACATTCAATGCTTTCATATCAAAACGTTTTTTTAGTTATTACGCTTACAAATCTAAGAAAATTCTGATTATAATGCATCATTTTTGGACGAAATATTTGACAAATCCCATAATATCTTGCATTATTAACAGATTTTAATAGCAAGACTAGGGAGATATTGCTACTTTTGCAAAAAATAAAACGAGAAGAAACGGAAAAGTTAAATTTATAAATTCAAGACAAATGAAGAAAGTTGTTGTATTGGGAATGGGATTGTGTGTAGCTTTGGCATTCTCATCCTGTAAGTCAAGCGAAAGTGCTTATAAAAAGGCTTATGAAAAAGCGAAACAACAAGAATTGGCAGAAGCCGCAACCAGTGAGGCTCCGGCAGAGACAGTTGCTCCGGTAGCTCCTGTTACTCCTGCTCCTACAACTCCTGCCCCTGTGACTACGGCGCCGGTCCGTGAAGAAAAGGTAGAACTGGTTTCGGGTGACGGGCTGAAGGCATACAGTGTGGTATGCGGAAGTTTCGGTATCAAGGCAAACGCCGACGGTCTGAAAGGGCAGATGGATGGCGAAGGGTATAATGCCAAGGTGGTATATAATGCTGAAAAGAATATGTACCGCGTCATTGTGGCTTCTTATGATACACACGAAGAAGCTTCGGCTGCCCGCGACGCTTTTAAAGCCAAGTATCCCGACCGCAAGGATTTCCAGGGTGCGTGGCTGCTTTATGCCAAATAGTAAATAGACCGGAAATAATATCCGATAATTCAGATTTAGAGCGGTAGCCTTTTGGCTATCGCTTTTTTTTGTAACTTTGCCCGCAAATTAAAATAAGGTAGAATAATACACATGAGAAAGATGAAATGGATGTTCGGAGTGCTGGCGATGGCATTTCCTCTTTTTATGAATGCGCAGGAGAAAGTCGTTCCTCTGAAATATGGTGATATGGACCAGTGGATTACGCGCAAGATTCACGAATCGGGTATTATTGGCGGCGATACGAAACTGCTTTATGAAGTAGGGCCTGTGAAAGAACTGGATGGGAATACCCCGTATGTGAACCAGGGAGGTTCGCCGTGGGGAAATTCCAATGTTATGGCAAAGGTGATGGGGATTGTCAAGACCAATACCAGTGTTTATCCCGAACAGAGGGAAGGGGGCTATTGTGCCCGTCTGGAAACGCATATCGAAAGTGTCAAGGTTTTGGGAGTGGTGAATATCACGGTGCTGGCTTCCGGCTCCTTGTTCCTGGGCGATATGAAAGAACCTATCACCGGAACGAAGGAAGGTGAGAAAGCCTTGAATATGGGAGTGCGTTTTAATTCCCGTCCCAAAGCTGTCCGTTACGATTACAAGGTAAAAATGTCGGGTGAGCCGAACCGCATCCGTCAGACGGGATTCAGCCGGAAAAGCACTGTTCCGGGTCAAGACTGTGCCATTATGACCTGCTTGCTTCAGAAGCGCACCGAGGATGCCGAGGGCAATATCATAGCCAAGCGTATCGGTACGGCGGTTATCCGTTATCAGCAGACTGAAGGCTGGCGCAACAAGGCGACTTATGATATTCATTACGGAGATATATCGCATACTTCTTATTACGATGCCGAACTGATGAAACTGGGTGTGGGCAATTATCATGCACGCAATAGCAAGGGTGAGAGTGTCTTGATTCAGGAAAACGGATGGGCGGATGCCGATGAAACACCTACTCATCTCATTCTGCAGTTTACGTCCAGTCTGGGCGGTGCCTTTGTCGGTTCGCCGGGCAATACACTGTGGGTGGATAACGTTTGCCTGGTGTATTAAGATAAATGAATGTCCGCAAAATGCCAATTCATATTTTTTTTATATGGTTGAAAACAATTTCAGTCCCGGAAGTGTTATAAGAAAGAAGGGAATAGAAATCCCCTTCGATAATATCTCTATCAAAAAAGACGGGAAAGCGTTCCTGTCATGCATTTTACTTAATTAGTAATTCGGAAAAGCCGATACGCAGGGATGCGCATCGGCTTTTGCCGTTTCAGGCTTTGTGCCAGGCTCTTATTTCTTTTTCTTGAACAGGTTGAGTGCCTTGTCGATGACCGATTCTTTTTCTTTTGTTTCTTCACCGTTTTCGTCATTTCCTTTTACCAGTCCTTTTAAGGCTTGTTCGGCAGCGTTTTTGGCAAGGCTCGCCATGTCGATGCCTACTTTGGGCGAGGTAAAGGTTCCGCCGATGGTCATGTCTACGGTTCCCAGTTTCGAGCCGATACCTCCTGAAGGCAAGGTTATCTTGCCGGTGTAGTCGATGGTCTGGTCCAGTCCGGTAGAGCCGGAAAGGTTCATGGTATAATCACCCAGTTTTAAATCGAATGGCTGGGTGGTGACTCTTCCGTCGGCTATCTCGAAATCGAGGTTCAGGTCTTTCACTTGGATATCTTTCATCGAGGGTTTCTTTACGATGTCGGCTACCTGGTTGATAAATTTCACATCACTCAGGCTCAGGTCTTTGGTCGACAGGCTTCCGCTGCCTTGTACTTGTTGCATGACCGGACTCATTTTCTCATCAAGTGGCGTGTCTATTTTCAAGTTGCCCGAGAAGTTGCCTTTCAGTCCGGAAAAGATAGGTGCCAGTTGTTGTACCAGTCCCAGTTCTTCGTATGCTTGGGCGAATCCGATGCCTTTCATGTCGAATCCGGCGTTCAGGTGCGGTTGTACTCCTTTGGGGGCTGAGTAGGCACCGTTTGCCGTAATGCTTCCTCCCATGGTGTTGAAAGAAAGGTTACGCATGTCGACGGTACCGTTTTTTACGGTCAGTACACCGCTTACCGTTTCCAGTTTCATCTTGTCGAACAAAACTTCTTTCAGGTTTGCCTGCATGGTGAAGTCGATGTTTTCCGGAATACGGATAACACCGGCTTCCGAAGAGGAAACGGTTGTGCTATCATGGGTTTCCGGGACCTGTACGGTTGTTGTATCGCTGCTGATGAAGTCGTTTACATGAATGTGGTTGCTGCTGATGTTGAGGTTTCCTTTCAATGTGGAGCCTTTCAATGCATATCCCAGGTAGTTTTCGAAGCGGCTGTCTACGGTCAGGTCGTTCTGTCCGATGTTGATGGTTGTTTCGCTCAGTTGCAGGTAGCGGGGCGAGAAGCTGAAGGTAGAACGTTGGATGTCAATGGCCGGCATATCCTGTAGGTTCAGCTTCATGTTGTTCAGCCGGATGCTGCCTGCCGCTTTCATCTGGTCGTATTGTTCTTTTTCGATGTACGAAAGTTTTCCGGCAAGGTTCATGTCGGCTTGAATGGTGCCGTTCAGGGTCATATCTTCCAGTGGATAGACTTCCTTTATCTTGCCCAGGTCGAGTGTCCCTTGGGCTGAGGCTTGCAGGTCTGGGTCGCTTACCGGTGTTTTTACCGAGGCTTTCAGGCTGAACGGATTACCAGCCAATACGAAATCGAAGGGGCTGACTGTTATTTCCGTTGCATCGATGTTTCCCCCTGCATTCTTCACATTGGCGGCGATGTTTATGTTTTCCACACCGGCAGGCAGGGAAGGATAGCGGAACATTCCGTCTTTTACGTCCAGCGCGACTTCAAACTGCGGTACTTGGTCTTGTCCCAGGATACCTTTGGCAAATGCCGTGAGACTTGCTTTGCCGTCCGTTTTCAGGTCTTGGAAGTCTTTGGCATAGATGGCAGGGATAAGCGAAAGCAGTTCCTTGAATCCCACTTCGTTTGTATTCAGTTTCATGTCCATGCCGATACCGTTCTTTTGCATGGCTGCCCATCCGTCAATGTTTACTTGAATGGCGTTCAGGCTGATGGTATTGTCTTTCAGCGTATACTTGTTGTTGGCAAAATCGGCATCTACATTCATATCGGCTTCCAGCCGTGCTTTGTTCAGGAAGGGGATGCCTCCGGTGCGGTAGGTGAGCGAAGGAGTTTCCATACTCAGGTCTACCGTGGTACGTTCGCTACCGAAATCGCCCGAACATGTGGCATTCAGGTGGTTGATGGCTGCATACATGCCTCCCTGCCGGTCATCGTAGCTTACGGAAAGGTCTTTTATCGAAAGTTTTTGCAGCTTGATGCGTATCGGTGCGCTTTCGGTTGGGGTTTCTTCCGTATCGGTTGTGTCGGCAGATGGCTTCATTACGTCCCAGTTGGGGTGTCCGTTTTCCAGGACGATGGCTTTCACTTTGGTATCTTCGATGATGATTTTGGATATATCGTATCCGCTGTTTCCGAAGAGTGAAAACAGGTTGACGGCTGCGGTCAGCTCGCCCGCCTGAATCAGCGTATCGTTTTGAAATTCGCCCGCTCCTTTCAGCCAGAAGTCTTCCAGGGTGATTGAAGCCGACGGGAAATTGCGTATCAGACTGATGTCCAATGCACTGAAGTCGAATTGTGCATTCAGCATTTTGTTGCCTTCCTGCTTGACAAGTTTTTCTATTTTTCCTTGAAAAGCAAATGGAAGAACCAAAATCAGAATCAGGAGCACGCCTAGTGTGATGCCTGCGATTTTCAATACTTTTTTCATAATTGCCTCCTTTATTATATATTAAAATAGAGCTTGGTTGAAAAATCAAAGGCAAGTTATCAAGAAAAATTCGAATTTGCAAGTAAAGAAAACGTAAAAATAGGGGCAAAAGTATGTGAATTGTTAATCGAATGAATAATTTTTCTACCTTTGTGTGACAATTCATAAAAAAAGACAAGCGATATGAAAATAGGAGATAAAGTACGTTTCCTGAGCGAAGTAGGAGGCGGAATCGTGAAAGGTTTTCAAGGTAAAGACATAGCCTTGGTAGAGGATGAAGACGGATTCGAGATACCGATGCTGGTAAAAGAATGCGTGGTGATACAGACTGATGATTATAATATCCCGTTGAAGACCGGTAAGAAGCAGGGAGCTCCGGAGGTGGAAGAGGAGCCTGAAGAAGAGGAAAAACCCATTACTTACCGGGCACCTGAAATAAAAGGGAATGATGTGCTGAATGTATATCTGGCATACGTGCCACAGGATGTAAAAGCAATCTCGGCAACGGCCTTTGATGCCTATCTGGTAAACGACAGCAATTATTTCATCGATTACCTGTATCTGTCCGCCGAAGGAAAGAGCTGGACGTTACGAAGCCGGGGTACGGTGGCTCCCAATATGAAACAGCATCTGGAAGAATTTGATAAGTCTGCACTGAACGGCATGGAGCATGTGGCTGTACAGTTGTTGGCATATAAAGACGACCGTACTTTCCTGCTGAAAAATGCCGTATCGATGGAGTTGCGTGTCGATACCGTGAAATTCTACAAGCTTCATACATTCCAGCAGACCGATTTCTTTGCCGAACCGGCCTTGATGTATGATGTCGTGCGTGATGATGAATCCGTAAAGCAGGTCTTTGTTTCGGCCGATGACATCCGGGAAGCTTTGTTGCAGAAAACCGTGCCCGACCAGCCAAAGGTACCGAAAAAGCACCAGCCTAAGGTGAAGAACGACATTGTGGAAGTTGACTTGCATATCCATGAGTTGCTGGATGATACGAACGGAATGAGCAATAGCGAGATGCTGAACTACCAGTTGGATGTGTTTCACAAGACACTGAACGAATACAAGAACAAGAAAGGGCAGCGCATCGTCTTTATCCACGGTAAAGGAGATGGCGTGTTGCGCCGTGCCATCTTGGATGAGTTGAAGCGCAAGTATAAGAACTACTCCAGCCAGGACGCTTCGTTCCGCGAATACGGATTCGGGGCAACGATGGTGACCATTCATTAACAAGTAATATAAAAGCTAGCATGAGAAACAACATTTTTCGACAAGCTTTCTTTGCCTGCTGCCTGTGTGGCGGCATGGCATTGCAGGCTCAGGCTCCTCATCCCGAACGCATTTACCTGTCGGGGACAGGAGTTGATGATACCCGTACGTGGGAATTCTTTTGTTCAGAAGGACAGAATTCGGGGAAATGGAAACCGATTGAAGTGCCTTCGTGTTGGGAATTACAGGGTTTTGGCAACTATACTTACGGACGTTTTTATACCATCAAGGGTGCTAAGCCTAGTGAGGAGACCGGTACTTACCGTTATCAGTTCAAGGCGCCGAAGTGGAAAGAAGGCGAACGGGTCAAACTGTTTTTTGATGGGGTGATGACCGATGCCGAGGTGAAAATCAACGGTCAGTCTGCCGGGGACATCCACCAAGGAGCTTTCTATCGGTTCAGCTATGATATAACCGGACTTCTGAAACCGGGCAAAAAGAATACCCTGGAAGTCAAGGTGGCGAAAGAATCGGCGGACAAGTCGGTCAATGCAGCCGAACGCCGTGCCGACTGGTGGCTGTACGGAGGCATTTACCGTCCGGTATGGCTGGAAGTTCTGCCTGCCGTGTCGGTCGACCATTATATTTTGGATGCACAGGCCGACGGAACTTTCCGGGCTTCGTTGCGGATGAGTGCCGATGCTTCAGGTTACGAATGGACCGTTTCTATGCGGGGATTGAAAGATGGGAAGCCCTTGTTGACGGCCGATGGAAAAGAACAGCTTACGTTCCGCATTTCCGGTGCAGGCACCGAGCAGCAGGTGGAAGGTGCGTGGGCAAATGTTAAGACGTGGTCTACCGAGGCACCTAATCTTTACGTGGCACACATGGAACTGAAAGACCCTGCCGGCAAAGTGGTGCAGACACGCGAGGAGCGTGTAGGTTTCCGTACCGTAGAGTTTTTTCCACAAGACGGGCTTTACCTGAACGGTACGCGGCTGGTAGTGAAAGGTGTCAACCGTCATTCGTTTTCGGTAGACGGCGGACGTACCACCAGTGCCGATATGAGCCGTCAGGATGCTTTGTTGATTAAGGAGATGAACATGAATGCCGTGCGTTCGCACTATCCGCCCGATGAACACTTCTTGGATATGTGTGATTCGCTTGGATTGGTCTACATTGACGAGCTTTCCGGCTGGCACGGGCATTATGATACGAAAATCGGTGCCAAACTGATAAAGGAAATGGTAGAACGCGATGTGAATCATCCTTCCATCGTTATATGGAGCAACGGTAATGAGGGCGGATGGAACGTGAACAATGATGGTGAGTTTGCCAAGCACGACCCCTTCCAGAAGCGTCACGTCATTCATCCGTGGGCAGACTTCAACGATTTGGATACGCACCATTATCCGGCTTACCTGACCGGAGTAGGACGCTTTACCAACGGTTATAAAGTGTTTATGCCCACCGAGTTCATGCATGCCATGTACGACCAGGGAGGTGGGGCTGGCTTGCGTGACTTTTGGGACCGCTGGTGCACCAATCCGTTGTTTGCCGGAGGTTTTATCTGGGTGTTCAGTGATGAGGCTCCCAAGCGTACCGATAAGGGTGGCATTCTGGATTCGGATGGCTCCAATGCGCCGGATGGTATTGTGGGACCGCGCCGTGAGAAAGAAGGAAGCTTTTATGCCATCCGGGCACAATGGTCTCCCATTCAGTTGAAACCGCTGATGATTACGCCGCATTTCGACGGGTCGTTTTTCCTGACCAACGAATACACCTATACCAATCTGAAGGAATGCCGGATGACATACAGTGTGCTGGCTTGTCCTACTCCTTTGCAGGGAGGTGGGGCTTCCGTTGTGCTGGCAAGTGGTGATGTACAGCTTCCTTCACTCAATCCCGGCGAAACAGGTAAGGCACGCTTTGCGCTTCCCGATGCTTTTCGTGAAGGAGATGTCCTGAAGCTGGAGGCTTTTGATAAGGACGGACATAGCATGTGTACCTGGACGTATCCCATTCATTTTGCAAAACCCTATTTCGAGCGTCACCTTGCTTCTACACCGATGACCTTGCAAGCCGTTCGCCCTGCCGAGGCGGTGAAAGAAGATAATGCGTTTACTTTGCGGAGCGAGCAGGTAAGCGTCACCTTCGATGCTGCGACGGGTATGATTACCCGTGTGCTTTCGGGCGATAAGGAGATACCTTTCAAAGACGGTCCGGTAGCAGTGGGTATGAAGATGCGTTTCGAGGCGACGGAGAGCTATGTGCGCCGTGCCGCCGATGGTGCCGTGTTCTGTGCCAAGTATAAAGGTGGTGTAGATTCTATCGTATGGCGCCTCACCGATCAGGGCTTGCTTTATATGGATGCTATCCTGCTGAACCGTGCTTCGGGAGGAGGTGGTTTCGATGATGCCTTTATGGATACCAAAGTGTACAACCTGGGCTTGACCTTCTCTTACCCTGAGACGCAATGCACAGGCATGAAATGGATGGGACGTGGCCCGTACCGCGTATGGAAGAACCGCATACCGGGCACCAATTACGACATCTGGCACAAGGATTACAACAATACCGTGACCGGCGAGAGTTATGAAAACCTGGTTTATCCGGAGTTTAAGGGATTCCATGCCAATATGTATTGGGCAACGCTGGAGAGCGATACGACACCGTTTACGGTCTATTCGCGTAACGATGGTATTTTCTACCGCATCTTTACGCCGGCAGAAGCAGGCAGGAAAAAGAAGATTATGCCTGCTTTCCCTGAAGGTGACATTTCGTTCTTGCTGGATATTCCGGCAATATGGTCGTTCAAGCCTATCGAACAGCAGGGACCGAACAGCCAGCCGGGCAATATCCGCATCAAGAGTGGAGACGAAGGCTTGCACTTGAACCTGATGTTCGATTTCAGAAAATAAAACGCTTTTGCCAAGAACTGCTGCCGGATAAATCAGCATGGCACGCAGGTTAATACACGGATGACACGGCATTTGCCTGTGTCATCCGTGTGCTGTAATCGGCTCCCTTCAGAGGGGTGGTTTGTTCCGTTGCGCAACACATGCCCTTTCATCGCTGGTTTCAGTGCACTGAAACTTTTGTTTCATTGCAATAAAACTAGCTGAGATAATGTTTGCGTGTCCGGACGCATATAGTTGGTTGGATTTTTGCAGACGATATTCCTTACGCAAGCAGACGGGAGAAGGGTGCCTATGGGCTTTTTCTTCCGTTTTTTGTTTATTTTAATGGATACTGATGCAGGAGTTTGGGGAATATTTCGTTACTTTAGAAAAACCAAACGAAAACCATATGGAGACGAACAGACTATTGCAGGTGCTGATGGTGATATTCATCGGCATGCTGCCCTTTCCGGTGCTGGCACAGAGCTACGACCAGCTATGGAAAGAAGTGGAAATGTATCAGAAGAAAGACCTGCCTAAGTCGGTCATCGCTACGGCAGGGAAGATTTATGCAAAAGCGAAGGAAGAACGCAACCTGCCTCAGCTGATGAAGGCGCACTTGGTGCGGGCTTCCCAGCAGGTTTCGCTTACGCCCGATAGCGCCGAAGTGGAATATGCGGCGTTGGGGCAATGGGCGGAGGAGGAAAAAGATACCGTAGGGCGTGCCGTGTTGCATAGCATTGTGGGCTCTTGGATGATGGCAAACGAACCGGACAGCATGGAGGCGGCTATCGCTTATTTCCGTGCTTCGGTGGCTCCCAAGGAGGTGCTGGGACGCACTTCAGCCAAAGAGTTCCGCCCGATGACCGAATCGGGCAAGCAAAGCGAACGGTATTTCGGCGACAATATGCTGGACTTGCTCACCCGTACGGCTATCCAGCAGATGTCCACCCTGTATAGTCCGGCGCACCTGCCCAAGGCGAAAGCGTGCATGGAACTGTATGACGGGCTGATAGATTATTATAAGCAAGCACAGAACCGGGAGGCTGCCCTGCTCACCGAAGTGGCGAAACTCTGGTTCCAGAAACGGAGGATGGACAATTTTAAACCGTACCGCCTCACGGATGATGAGCTTATTGCCAGCCTGCACGGGTTGATTGACACGTATGCCGGCCAGCCTGCATGTGCGGATGCATACGTGAAGCTGGTGGTGGCTTACCGCGATGCCAACCGCTTGAAAGAAGCCGTGGAGACGGCTCGCGAAGGGCTGGCGAAGTACTCCAAGGGCGAATGGGCAAAGGACTTGCAGGGGCAGATAGACTACATCACCCGTCCGATGCTGAACGTGGATATCCCTTTCCTTTATCCGAACTACGAAACCGATGCGAACGTGACGTATGCCAATATCGAAGGCGTTACGCTCGAACTCTATCGCCTGAACCTTGCACCCACGGCGGCACAGCTCCAGTTCCGCGAAGAGACCGACCGCGATGCCTTGCTCAAGCAATACGGGACGAAGGTTTCCAGCCGCTTCTATGCCCTCCGCGCCACGGAGGATTACCAGCGGCGCGATACCGTGTTGCGCTATACATTGCCCGGCGAGGGCATCTATATGCTGAAGCAAATCCCGAAAGGAGTGGAAAAAGGCATCGCTTCGGCGGTGATGTTTGTCTCGCCCTACCAAGCCATCGAGCTACCGGTACAGGGCAGGCAACATGAGTTTATAGCCGTAGACCGCCTGACAGGACGTCCTGTTCCGGGTGCGGAGATAGTGACCTACCAGCTGAATATCTACGATGCGAAGGCAGACTATGCCTTGTGGAACGTGCACCGGACGGATGCGCAGGGACGGACGGCGTTTGAAGTGCCGAAACGGACCGGCGCTTATTACAATGTGCGTACGCCTGGGCACGACTTTATGGCTATCACCCGGTTGAGCACAAACAATGGTATAGTGGATGTGGCTTCGGAAGGGTGGAAGAAACAAGCCGACCTGTTTACCGACCGTTCGTTGTACCGTCCCGGACAGACGGTATATGTATCGGGTGTGGTATACGGGCAGGAGGGAGACTCCACCCGTGCGGCTTCGTATGCCAAGGATAAACTGAAGCTTTACCGGGGCTCTCAGAATGTGGGCGAAGCCGATGTATGTACCGATGAGTTCGGGGTCTTCTCGCACGAGTTTTCCTTGCCCGATAATTTGCTTCCGGGTCAGTATTACCTGTCAGGTTATGACCGGTCGGTGGTGATTCAGGTAGACGAGTACAAGCGTCCTACTTTCGAGGTACGGTTCGACCCTTATAAGGAAGCCTATACGATGGGCGATTCGGTGCGGGTATCGGCTGAGGCAAAGACGTATGCCGGTGCTCCGGTGCGCAATGCCCGGGTGAAATACCGTATCGTCCGTACCGAAATGTCGTGGTTCCGCTGGCGAGGGGCAACGGAAGAATTGCTTTCGGGCGAAACGCAGACCGATGCCGATGGCAAGTTTTATATCTGTGCCAGGCTGACAGAACCCGATTACGAGGCGGAGCATACCTATTATATCTATAAGGTATCGGCGGATGTGACCGACGGTGCCGGCGAGACCCGTCAGGGCGAACTGGCTTTGCCTGCCGGCAAACAGACCCTCGGCTTGCAACTGAAAGGATTGAACGCAAATGTGATGCGCGAAAAGCAGGAACGCATCCAGGTGCAGGCGATGAACCTGAACGGGCAGCCCGTGCAGGTGGAAGTGGCATATAAGGTATATGCCTTGGACAAGGAGGGCAAGAAAGGTGCTTTGCGCTACGAGGGCAAGGCAGAGTCGATGCAATCGTTTGTGCCTTCGGACGTGTGGGCATTGCCTTCGGGCAGGTACCGCATGGAGGTTTCGGCACAAGATGAAAAGGGCCGTCCTTGCACGGCAGAGCAGGATTTCGTGCTTTTCTCTAAGACAGACCGCACCTCGCCGGTAGAAGAAACCTCCTGGTTTTATCAAGACGGCGATAGCTTCGGAAGCCAGGAGCCGCCCACGTTCTATATCGGAACGAACGAGGAAGGGGTATGCCTTTTCATTGATGTATACGATGGACAACGGCGTATCGAATCCCGGCAAGTGACGCTGGAAAAGGAACTCAAGGCCTTCAGCTTCCCTTATCGTGAGGCGTATGGTGATGCGGTGACCGTAGCATTCACCTTTATGCGCAAAGGAAACCTGTATACCAACCAGTCGCTCCTGACTCGTCCCGTGCCCGATAAGCGGTTGATGATGAAATGGGAAACATTCCGCGACCGCCTGCAACCGGGCGGACAAGAGACTTGGACGCTGCACATCACCCGTCCTTCGGGGATGCCGGCGGAAGCCAACCTGATGGCTACACTCTACGATGCTTCTTTGGACGTGTTGCGCAAGCACGACTGGCGTTTCGGGCTTTCGTTCCCACGCCGGGCGATGTACGTGCGTGCCGATTTCGCTTCGGCATTCCAGCGGGTACACATGTATGGCAATTTCCCGATAACTTACCCCGGCGAAGGTTTCGACTTGCTTTATGGCGAGTATAGCAGGCTTTATTCGATACGGTTAGGAGGCTTTCGGATAAGGGGAATCATGATGAGCCGTGCCAATATGGTACAGGAAGAAATGGTAGAAGTGAAACAACTGAGCGCATTGGAAGGCGCAGTTGCGGCGGATATGGCTGCACCGGCTCCCGGTTTCCAAATGAAGAAAGGGGATGCAGGTGGAAGTGAAATACAAATTAGCATCGCCGATGTGAAGGGTGTAGGAAGTGCGGAGGCAGAACAAATGCCGGTGCCTGCCCTGCGCGAGAACTTTGCCGAGACGGCTTTCTTCTATCCCAACTTGCGCACCGATTCGTTGGGCAATGTGAGCGTCTCCTTTACCGTGCCCGATGCCCTGACCCAATGGCGTTTCTTGGGCTTTGCCCATACGCGGGCTATGGATTATGGCTTGTTGGTTGATACGGTCCAGACCTCGAAACCCTTTATGGTGCAGCCCAACTTGCCGCGCTTTATCCGTAGGGGAGACCGTGCGGTGATAGCGGCTTCGCTGGTCAACTTATCAATGGAAACCGTATCCGGAATCGCCCGCATTGAATGGTCGGATCCGGTTACAGGAAAGGTCGTGGCACACGATAAGCAATCGTTCTCGGTAAGTGAAGGCGAGACGGGAACGGTGCATTTCACTTTCGAAGTGCCCGAAACCTATGATGTGCTGGTTTGCAAAATCGTAGCGGAAGCCGGTGAATATAGTGACGGGGAACAACATTATTTGCCTATACTGACCGATAAGCAATGGATGACAGAGACCGTACCCGTACAACTGGACGGAACCGAAACAAAATCGGTAGCTGCCGAGGAATTGTTCAACAAGCAGAGCAAGACCGCTACAGAGAAACGCCTGACGGTAGAGATGACCGCCAATCCCGACTGGTATGCCGTACAGGCACTTCCGGTGATGGGAAATCCTTCGGAAGAAGACGCCTTGTCGTGGGCTTCGGCATATTATGCCAATGCATTGGCTGCGCACATCGTCCGTTCGAATCCGCGCATCGAAGAAGTGTTCCGTACGTGGAAAGCTGAAGGAGCAGGGAAGGAAACCTTGCTCAGCAACCTGGAACGCAACCAGGACCTGAAGAACCTTTTGCTTGCCGAGACACCGTGGGTTGCCGAGGCGACCGATGAAGCGGAACAGAAACGCCGTATTGCCTTGCTTTTCGACCTGAATACGATGTCGAACCGCCAGCAGACAGCTATCGGTAAACTGGAAGCCTTGCAACTGCCTGACGGTTCGTGGAGCTGGTACAAGGGAATGACAGGAAGCCGTTATATTACCACCCAAATCGTCGAGATGCTGGCACGCCTGCAAGCCATGCAGGTGAAGCTGGACCAAGGCGTGGGCAACATGTATGTGCGTGCTGTCGACTACTTGAAAAAAGAGGCGCAACAGGAATACGAACAGATGAAACGCCGGGAAGCGGAGAATGAGCTGACCGTATGGCCTGACGGGCAGATTGTACATTATCTGTATATATGTGCTATTGACAAGCTGGCGGCAAATCATGCCGACGGACAGGTGAATGATTATTTCATCGCGAAACTGGAAAACCGTTCGGCAGACTATTCCATCTGCGAGAAAGTAATGATTGCCCTGGTGATGCAGGGGGCAGGCAAGTCTGGTCAGGCATCCGAATTGGTACAGTCCATTAAGGAATATCTGGTAGGCACCGAAGAAATGGGCCTGTATTTCGATACGCCGAAAGCTGCCTATTCGTGGCGAAGCTATAAGATTCCGGCTCAAGTGGCGGCAATGGAAGCCATCTACCGCATTGCGCCGGACACCAGTATGCTGAACGGCATGAAGCAATGGCTCTTGAAGCAGAAGCAGGTGCAGGTGTGGGAAAGCTCCGTATCGACCGCCGATGCCGTATATGCTTTCTTGTGTATGGGAAGCGATACGCTGGGCGAAGGCGGAAGCATGGAAGCTACGGTAGGCAAGACTACCTGGCAGACTCCGCAAGATGCCTTGGGCTATGCACGGGAGACCTTTACCGGAACCGATGCCGAGGCAGATGACATCCGTATCAGCCGTACCGGTGAAGGACTGGGATGGGGAGCCGTTTATGCCCAATACCTGGAGGATATGGACAAGGTATTGCCTTCGAAAGGAACCGGTCTGCAAATCGAACGTACGCTTTATCGTGACGGAAAAGCCCTTTCGCGCAATGCCGAGTTGCATGTAGGCGATAAGGTGACGGTGCGTCTGACTGTTTCGGCAGACCGGGATATGGACTTTGTGCAAGTGAAAGACGAGCGTGCCGCTTGTATGGAACCCGAGCAGCAGCTCTCCGGATATAGCTGGAGCGGAGGTATCGGTTATTATTTGGTAAGCCGTGATGCTTCTACTTCGTTCTTTATCGACCGGATGCAGAAGGGCACTTACCAGCTGGAATATACCGTCTATATCGACCGTGCCGGAACGTATCAGGCAGGAAGTGCTACGGTGCAGTCGGCATACGCTCCCGAGTATAGCGGCTATACCGCAGGCGAGACCTTGACGGTGAAGTAAAAGGATGAGATAAAGGAAACGCAGAACAACGCGGATTTTCGCAGATTGATAAATTCAGAAGCTGTTTTGAATTTATCGTGCGATGATTTGGGATGAGTTTTTGAGGCATTTCCGCTTCTGTGATGAGGAAGATAGCGGGCTATCTGACGAAGAACAGGAGCGGAAAGGACCAAAAAATCGCCCAAAGCACACACGAAAACGAATACATCAAGCCAAGAAAAACTTTTTGGAGAAATTCAAAACAGCTTCTCAAAACAGTTTCTATAATTTGCGTGAATCCGCGTTAATCTGCGTTTCAAATTTATTTCGATGCTTGGTTTTTTGTCTGTCTTTGATTTTCTCTTTATCTTTGTTCTCTCGAAATTAGTACATGCAAAAGATGAAGAAACGGATTCTATTTTTATTCAGCATAATGCTTGGTGTGGCGCTTACGGCATACGCCCAGCCGAAAATTACATTCGACCGCGAGAAGCAAGACTTGGGGTACATCCTTTGGCGCAATCCCACTACAGTTACTTACCAGTTTACCAATACCGGTGACAAACCGTTGGTCATTTCGAATGTAACCGCTTCGTGCGGATGTGTTGAGGTGGATTGGACCAAACATCCCATACCTGCAGGCGGTAAGGGAACCGTTAGCGCAGTGTTCGATGCCGAAGCCATCGGACATTTCTATAAGGAAGTAGGCGTATATTGCAATGCCAGTGCTGTTCCCGTTTATTTGGAGTTCAACGGAGAGGTGACAGCCGATGCCAAGAACTATTCGTTTACGCATCCTTACGGATTCGGTTCGGTGCACCTGAATCAAGAAGAAATCGAGTTTGAGAATGTCAATAAGGGAGAACGTCCGGAGTTTACGATTCTGGTGGCGAATACATCCAGTAAGACCTATACGCCGGTATTGATGCACTTGCCTCCTTATCTGTCGGCAAAAGCGACACCGGAAGTATTGGGACGTGGCAAGAACGGAAAGATTGTGGTGACACTGGACACCGATAAATTGCCGAAATTGGGCATTACACGCACTTCGGTCTATTTGTCGCGTTTCCCCGGTGACAAGGTTGGTTCAGATAATGAGATACCTGTATCAATCGCTTTGCTTCCCGATTTTTCCAAGATGACCGCACAGCAGAAGAACAACCCTCCGCAACTTTCGCTTTCGGCTACTCAATTGGAGTTTGCGGGCTTGAAGCCTACGCAAAAGAAATCGCAGCACATTGTCATTACCAATACCGGTAAATCGAATCTGGAGATTCAGGATATGCAGGTAAACAGCATAGCTCTTGCCGTAAGCCTGAAAAAAACGGTCTTGAAACCTGGTGAATCTACAAAGATGAAGATTACGGTCTTGGCAGAGAACTTGTCGCGGGTAAAAGGCACACCGCGTGTGTTGATGATAACGAACGACCCGGCAAAGCCTTCGGTCACTATTCGTGTGAAGGCGAAATTGCTATGATATAATCAGGAGTTAAGGAGTTAGAGAAGTTAAGGAGTTAAGCCGATACTTTTGCTGACATTTACGGTTCTATTGGCTTAACTTCTTAACTCCTTAACTTCTTAACTCCTTTAACTTCTTAACTTCTTAAATAAAAAACTATGGAACACCCCGAAAACAATGAAGCATACAAAGGGTTGACGGTAAACAAGGGCATTGACCAGCCTGCTACGATAAACCCGTATCTGAAAGCAAGAAAACGTCCGAAACGCCGCCAGTTTACGGCAGGCGAGTATGTAGAAGGTATTCTCAAGGGAGACATTACGGTATTGAGCCAGGCGGTTACCCTGATAGAGAGTGTCAAGCACGAGCATCAGGCATTGGCGCAGGAAGTGGTAGAGAAATGTCTGCCATTTTCGGGCAACTCCGTACGGATAGGTATCAGTGGTGTGCCCGGTGCTGGCAAGAGTACTTCGATAGATGTTTTCGGATTGCATGTCCTGGAGAAGGGAGGCAAGCTTGCCGTGCTTGCCATCGACCCCAGCAGCGAGCGTTCGAAAGGAAGTATCTTGGGTGATAAGACCCGCATGGAGAAACTTTCGGTGCATCCCGATTCGTTTATCCGTCCCAGTCCTACGGCAGGTTCGTTGGGGGGTGTGGCACGCAAGACGCGCGAGACCATTATCCTTTGCGAAGCCGCAGGCTTTGATAAAATCTTTGTAGAAACTGTCGGAGTAGGGCAGAGCGAGACGGCAGTGCATTCGATGGTGGATTTCTTTTTGCTTATCCAGCTTGCCGGAACGGGAGATGAACTGCAGGGCATTAAGCGTGGAATCATGGAGATGGCAGATGCGATTGTCATCAATAAGGCAGACGGAAACAACATTGAAAAGGCGAAGTTGGCTGCAGCCCATTTCCGCAATGCCTTGCATCTGTTTCCGGCTCCCGAATCCGGCTGGATACCCAAAGTGCTGACTTATTCCGGTTTCTATGGCATTGGCATCAAGGAAATCTGGGACATGATATACGAATACTTTGCATTTGTGAAGGCGAACGGATATTTCGAACACCGTCGTAACGAGCAGGCAAAATACTGGATGTACGAATCCATCAACGAGCAGCTGCGCGATAGCTTCTACAATAATCCCGCCGTATCTTCGCTTTTGGCATACGAGGAAGAGCAGGTGCTTTCGGGCAAGACCTCCTCGTTTTCGGCTGCACGGCGTTTGCTGGATACTTATTTTGGGAAGTAAGTGTGATATTATCAGAAACACAGATTTTCGCAGATTAGCGCAGATTCTTTTGATTTACTATTTTTCGATTTACGAAGTACGATTTAATGCTCAAATAGCAGATAGTAAATTGTCAAATCGTAAATTAAAATAATCCGCGTTTCTGAACTGACACATTATATATACCATGCACGGTATGAATTTGTGCATTTCCTTGAACATTTCGCACCGTTTCTGTAGAGACGATGTGCACATCGTCTCTACTACATGGCATATACAGAATGCACAAATTAATGTTGCGAGAAGTATAAACTAATTCTCAACATCTACTAAGAAGCTGTTTTGAATTTCTCCAAAAAGTTTTTCTTGGCTTGATGTATTCGTTTTCGTGTGTGCTTTGGGCGATTTTTTGGTCCTTTTCGCTCCTGTTCTTCGTCAGAT
>NZ_NFJA01000074.1:0-18981 GCF_002159615.1 Bacteroides sp. An279 | reverse complement strand
GGATGAGTTTTTGAGGCATTTTCGCTTCTGTGATGAGGAAGATAGCGGGCTATCTGACGAAGAACAGGAGCGGAAAGGACCAAAAAATCGCCCAAAGCACACACGAAAAAGGATACATCAAGCCAAGAAAAATTTTTTGGAGAAATTCAAAACAGCTTCTTAATATAAGAGACTTATGGAAAAGAAGAAACGTAACTTTGTGGAATGGGCGATGCACTACCGGCAGATTGTTATTCTTGTAGTGACCTGTCTGGTGGCATTCGGTGTGTACAGTTTGCCCGAAATGCGTAAGAATGAGTTTCCCGACTTTACCGTGCGGCAGGGAGTCGTGGTAGCTGTGGCTCCCGGAAATACGGCGCAGGAGATGGTGGAGCAGGTTACCAAACCGCTGGAAGAATACATTTTCACTTACAAGGAAGTAAAAAAGGAGAAAACTTTTTCGAAAAGCCGCGACGGCATTGTTTACATACAAGTGGAGCTGAACGATGACCTGACGAACAAAGACGAGTTCTGGAGCAAGTTCAAGCACGGCGTGTCGCAGTTCAAGGCACAACTGCCCGGCAACGTGCTGGCACTGGTGGTGCAAGACGATTTCGGCGATACTTCCGCCCTGCTGATTACGATGGAGAGCGAAGACAAGACCTATCGCGAACTGGATGACTATATGGATCTGCTGCAAGGCCGCCTGCGCCGCATCAACTCCGTAGGACGCATGACGGTGAGCGGGATACAGAACGAACAGATATCGGTTTATCTTGACCACGACCGTCTTTCGAAGTACGGGCTGAACGAACAGACGCTTGCCCTTGGTCTGATGCAGAAAGGTTTCACCACCAGCGGCGGGCGTGTGAAGGACGGCAGCATGGTAGAGCCTATCTACGTCAGCCGCTCACTCAATACCGTGCGCGATGTGCAGGAACAAATAGTCTATACCGATCCGCAGGGCAACACCGTGCGGCTGAAAGACGTGGCACGGGTGGTGCGCGAATATCCCGACCCCGACAGCTACATCACCAACAACGGCCGTAAGTGCCTCCTGCTCTCCGTCGAGATGAAGAAGGGGCAGAACATCGTGGCAATGGGCGATGAAATCAACAAGGTGCTGGACGAGTTTCAACAGGAATTGCCGACGGATGTCAGTATCTTCCGCATCACTGACCAGCCGAAGGTGGTGGGCGACAGTGTGTCGAACTTCCTGCACGAACTCATCATTGCCATCGTGGCGGTGGTCATCGTGGTGATGCTCCTGCTGCCCTTGCGTGTGGCATTGGTGGCTGCATCTACCATCCCGATTACCATATTTATATCGTTGGGACAGTTTTATGCTTTCGGTATCGAGTTGAATACCGTGACGTTGGCTGCGTTGATAGTCACGTTGGGTATGATTGTGGATAACTCCATTGTCATCATCGACAGCTACTTGGAGAAGCTGGGCGAAGGGATGTCACGCTGGCATGCTTCCATCTACAGTACCATGCACTTCCTCAAGTCCATTTTCTCCGCTACGCTCGCCATCAGCATCACGTTTTTCCCGTTTCTGTTTACGTTGACGGGTATGCTGAACGAGTTCGTGCTGAGTTTCCCGTGGGCGGTTTCCATCGTGTTGGGCGTGTCGTTGCTCGTGGCTACGCTACTTGTGCCTTTCATGCAGTTCTGGTTTATCCGCAAGCCTATGGGAGTAAAGGTGAATAAAGACGGCAAGAAGCCGTTCAACTTCCTCGACCTCCTGCAGAAACATTACAACTGGCTGTTCGGCAAGTGCTTCGCTCATCCCAAGATAACGGTGGCTGTCGGCGTGGTTTCTATCGTGGTGGGTGCTGTAATGTTGGCTGGTTTGCCCCAGCGCATCCTGCCCGTTGCCGATCGCAACCAGTTTGCCGTGGAGATATACCTCCCTACAGGTACGGATGTGGATGTGACGGCACAGGTGGCGGACAGCATGGAACACATCTTGAGCCAAGATCCGCGTGTGGTCAGTATCGCCTCTTTCAAAGGATGCGCCTCGCCCCGTTTCCAGACGGCATACGCACCCCAAATTCCCGGCACCAACTATGCACAGTTCATCGTAAACACTACCGGTGTGAAGGACACCGAGGCACTTTTGGCGGAATACACACCGAAGTACACCGAATACTTTCCCGGTGCCCGCGTGCGTTTCAAGCAATTAAGCTATAGCGAGGCTGTCTATCCCATCGAGGTGCGCCTGTCGGGCGAGGATTTGGAGGCAATCAAGCATGACGCACAGGCAGTGCTGGAGGAGCTGAAGCGGATGCCGGGACTTATCCTTGTGCAGACCGATTTCAACGAGCCGTTGCCTGCCATTGCCGTCAATCTGAAAGAAGACGAGGCAACCCGCTTAGGCGTGACCAATCTGGGGCTGGAGTCTACCCTTGCCATGCGTTATGGAGACGGGTTGGCGATAGCTAATGTATGGGAGGGCGATTACGACATTCCCGTCAAGCTGAAAAGCGAGAAGGCGGATCGTGCCTTGCCTGTTGAGGTGAAGGACGAACTGATACCTGTTGCTGCCGGACTTGCTGATGTGCCTTTGCGGCAGGTAGCCGATGTGGTGCCCACGTGGAAGGAGGGACAGGTAGTGCGTCGCAACGGAATCTACACCGCTACCGTGCAGGCTGACTTGGCTGTCGGAGAAAATGCCCTGAAAATGACTGCCAGGGTGCAGGAGATGATGAAAGGTGTCGAACTGTCTGAGGGGGTGACGGTCAGCTACGGCGGTGAGATGGAGAAAACCGGTGAGATGATGCCGCAAATCATGGGCGGACTGATGTTGGCAGTTGCCATCATCTTTTTCATCCTTCTGACTCACTTCCGCAAGATCAGCATTGCCTTGCTTATTTTCGGCAGCATGACACTCTGCGTTTTTGGTACTGCCTTTGGCGTATGGATTCAGGGCGTAGACTTCAGCATCACAGCTATTTTGGGCGTGGTGAGCCTCATGGGTATCATTGTGCGCAACGGCATTATCATGATAGACTATGCCGAGGAGTTGCGCGCTACGGAGCACATGACTGCCAGCGAAGCTATCTATCATTCCGCCCTGCGGCGTATGCGTCCTATCTTCCTCACGTCGGCTGCCGCCTCGATGGGTGTTATCCCGATGATATTGGGCAAGTCGAGCCTGTGGATGCCGATGGGTACGGTCATTTGTTACGGTACACTCATCACGATGTTGTTCATTCTTACTGTCTTGCCGTGCTTGTACCTGCTTACTTTCCGGGGCAGCAGCAAGAAACGTGAAAAATGGGATGCCTTGGAGCAACAGTAATACTCTTGTTAGGGTGTTGATGATATCCCATGTATGGGGTCGGATACACCTTATATTATATATAGAATGCAAAACAGAAATTGAATATCCGTAAACATCTCCTGTAGGAACGTATCGCATACGCCCGAATGCGCCAACTGATCCACGTGGATGTTTTCAGGGCGTATGCGATACGCCCCTACAGGGCAATTGGGTAAAATGCGGATATTCATTAAACAGAAATAACGTTGAAAGATGAAACATACAAGTAAATGCTTTTTGATGGTTTGGGTATGGGGCTGCATGGCTGCCCCGCTTGCCGCCCAGCAGGTTTACACACTGGACGAATGTATAGAAAGCGCTTTGCTGAACAATGCCCGTATGAAAAATGCCGCCAATGACCTTGCTTCCGCACGCCACGAGCGCAAGGAGGCGTTCACCAACTATTTCCCCAGCATCAGTGCTACGGGCGGAGGTTTCCTGTCCTCCACCCACTTGTTGGGTATGGAGATGGGACCCGGTATGTCGTTGGGATTGATGAAGGATGGTTTAGTGGGTGGCGTTACCGCTTCGATGCCCCTCTTTACCGGAGGTCAGATTGTGCAAGGCAACAAACTCTCTGAGGTGAACGTGGAGAAATACCGCCTCTTGGGCAGGCAGGCGGAGAACGAAGTGAAGCTCACCGCCGAGCAATATTACTGGCAGGTGGCGATGCTGAAGGAGAAGCTTCGCACGCTGCACGTGGTGGAAGCACAGCTGGCGGAAATCCTGAAGGATGTGGATGCCGCCGTACAGGCGGGCGTGACCAACCGTAACGACCTGCTTCAGGTGCAGCTGAGGCAGAACGACACGCACAGCACACGCATCAATGTGGAGAACAGCCTCGCTCTGTCGCGCCGTCTGTTGGCGCAATACATCGGTACGCCGGGTGACAGTGTGGATGTAGACTTCGCAGTGGCAGATTCGCTACCCGAACCGCCTGATGCGCTTTACCGTCGTCCCGATGAGTCGCTTGCCCTTACTCCCGAATACAACTTGTTGCAGGCAAAGCTGAAGGCAAGCCGCATTGAGCGGAAGATGACGCTTGGCAAGCAATTGCCTACGGTAGCGATAGGCGGCGGATTTGTTTATGATAACCTGCTGGACCGCGACCGCAATTATTGGGTGGGCTTCGCTACGGTAAGCGTGCCTCTGAGCGGCTGGTGGGAAGGCAGCCATAGTCTGAAGCGCAGCAAGCTGGCGGTGCGTACCGAGGAAAACAACCTGCGCAACGGCAGCGAACTGCTGGTCATTAACATGCAGAACACATGGAATGCCGTAACCGATGCCTATAAGCAAGTACGTATAGCTATCGAGAGTATCGGGCAGTCGGCAGAGAACCTTCGTCTGCAGACCGACTACTATCATGCCGGTACCTGCACCATGAGCGACCTGTTGGAGGCGCAGACTCTTTTCCAGCAAAGCCGCGACCGATATGTGGAAGCATATGCACAATATGCAGTGAAGAAGCGTGAGTATTTGCAGTCAACAGGACGTTGACGGTCAGGAACGTAATGGCTTTTTAACCAAAAATTCTGATGAAAGGAACATTGCTTTTCACAAAGAAACCTTAACTTTGTGTGCAATTAAATTAGAACCAGCTAAAATTTCGTATTATGGACAAAACAACAATTGGAACAAATGCAGGCATTGTCTGGCGCACGATAAACAGTAGCGGCAGATCCTGGAAGTATGAAGAGTTGAAGAAAGAAACACAACTTTCCGACCGCGATCTGAATGCGGCTATCGGATGGTTGGCGCGTGAGAATAAGATTGAATTTGACTCTGAAATGCCCGATGGCGAAGAAGTGATGCACGTAGAGATGAACGTGTACTTTTGAAAACAAAGACGCAATGAATAGTCCGGTTTGTGAATTGTATAAATCGGGCTATTTTTTATTTATGCGTATCGCACACTCATGGCACAGAACCTACTTCTTCTGTGCCAGTGGCATAAACTCCAAAGGCCCCCTCAAACGAACATAAGTGATACGACCGACTCACTTATGTGAAACGCCCGGGTTACTTATGTTAAACGATCCACTCACTTATGTTCATCAGAAGGTATGCTTGAACGCATGTCAAACCAAGAAAACTTTTTGTAGAAATTCGAAACTGTTTCTTATTTTGTTTGTGTGTAGCCTTCAGTGTGCAATATGTCTATAAGGCGTTGTTTCATATCGCCTTGTATCAAGATTTCTCCGTCTTTTACAGAACCGCCTGTTCCGCATTTTGTCTTGAGAAGCTTGCCTAAAGCATTCAGGTCGGTTTCGGTACCGATGAATCCTTTGATTACGGTTACGGTTTTTCCTCCTCTTCCTTTCCGCTCGATGTTGACACGCAAAGGTTGCCGGTTTTTCTCAAGGGTAGGTGTCTCTTCTTCACCTGTTTCTTCGTACTTGAAATCAGGATTTGTGGAGTATACAATGTTCAGCCGGTCTTTCCAATCGTTTTTTTTCATGTGTGATGGTTTAGAATGTGTCCAAAGTTAAGTACATTTTTCAATATTCGTGTAATATTTACAAATAAATCGCTTATTTTTGCGGAAAGAGAATAATCGATTAACTGAAGTTGGATGGCAATACGTACGCATAAAAATACAGACAAGGTTCCGGAACCTACCTTGAGGCGGCTTCCTTGGTATCTTTCGTGTGCGAAGCTGATGCGGGAGAAAAATGAAAGGTTTGTTTCATCTACCCAGATTTCGAAACAAATCAATATCGATGCGTCGCAAATAGCGAAAGACCTTTCGTATGTAGACATTGCCGGACGTACCAGGGTAGGTTATGAAATAGATGTATTGGTCCGGGTGTTGGAGGACTTTTTGGGATTTACCAATCTGCATCGTGCTTATTTGTTTGGTGTCGGAAGCCTGGGTGGTGCTTTGTTGCGCGATTCGGGTCTGGTGCATTTCGGCTTGCAGCTAGTGGGAGCATTCGATATCAATCCTGACTTGGTGGGCACCGAAATCAACGGCATTCCTATTTATCATACCGATGAGTTTGAAGCACGTATGCAGATTGACCTCGTAAATATCGGTGTGCTGACAGTACCTATTTCCATATCGCAGGAGATAACCGACAAGATGGTGGCTGGGGGCATCAAGGCAGTGTGGAACTTTACTCCTTTCCGTATCCGGGTGCCCGAACATATCGTGGTGCAGAACACATCGTTGTATGCTCATCTGGCGGTGATGTTTAATCGGTTGAATGAGATGAATACTTGAACTCACTACAGATTGCACAGATTTTTAAGCCGGAGTGCAAAAGCAGAGATACGGTCTTTATTCTTTTATCTGTGTAATTTATGGTGAAAAGAAAAATATGTATGAAGATTATAGCAGTAGGAATGAATTATCCGTTGCATTGCAAAGAACTGCACGCCACGGAACCTTTGCCGGAAGAACCGGTCATCTTTATGAAGCCAGATTCGGCTCTTTTGAAAGACAGCAACCCTTTTTTTATTCCTGATTTTTGCCGGCAGGTAGATTATGAGACGGAACTGGTAGTGCGTATCTGCCGGTTGGGAAAGAATATAGCCGAGCGTTTTGCCTGCCGTTATTACGATGCCGTAACGGTGGGCATTGATTTTACGGCACGCGATTTACAACACCGGTTTCGTGCAGAAGGTAAACCGTGGGAGCTTTGCAAAGGTTTCGACAATTCGGCGGCTATCGGCGATTGGGTTCCGGTGGAGCAATTCCCCACAATTCAGAATATCCGTTTTCACCTTGATATTGACGGACAGACGGTGCAACAGGGAAACACGTGTGATATGATTTTCACGGTCGACCGGATTATTGCTTATGTGAGCCGGTTCTGTACGTTGAAAATAGGCGACTTGCTCTATACAGGTACTCCAGTCGGGGTAGGACCGGTAGCGATAGGCAATCATTTGGAAGGATATTTGGAAGACAGGAAAGTATTAGATTTCAATATACGATGAAGATACGTACAGGATTCGGATTTGATGTTCACCGTCTGGTGGAAGGACGTGACTTGTGGTTGGGTGGAATTTTGGTCCCGCATACTTTGGGCTTGTTGGGGCATTCAGATGCCGATGTATTGATTCATGCCATTTGTGATGCTTTGCTTGGAGCAGCCAATATGCGCGATATCGGGTATCATTTCCCGGATTCGGCAAGTGAATTTGAAAATATTGATAGTAAAGTGTTGCTTCGGAAAACTGTTGGACTCATAGCATCGAAAGGATATCGCATCGGGAATATCGATGCCACGGTATGTGCCGAGCGTCCGAAACTGAAAAACTACATTCCACAGATGCAGAAAGTGTTGGCAGAGGTAATGAACATTGATGTGGATGATGTGTCCATCAAGGCGACCACAACCGAGAAATTGGGCTTTACCGGTCGTGAGGAAGGCATCTCGGCGTATGCCGTAGTGTTGATTTCGAAGGATTGATTTTTGAACATAGATATACGAGGGCACAGAGAGTTTTTTATTCTTCTCTGTGTCTCCGTGTTGGGGGGCGTAAGTGAAACAAAAAACTTGTCACCTTGCCAACTATACTTCGACGCCTTGAAAATCAGAGCAGCAAACCGGCAGAGAGCAGGATGCCGAAGAAAAACATGTTGCGGGAAGTTTCACCTAAAATAGCGTTCAGGGCCTTGCCTTTGCCGATGCGTGCCATACGGACTGTGGTAAGGATGTGTATCAGCAGGTAGAGCTCGGGTAGGATGCTTGCCCATAGTTTTCCTTGACCAACAAAATAAAAGCAAAGCCAGCAGGCTGTCAGCCCCAATAGGAAATAGACGATAAGTCCTGTTTTTGCTCCGAAGCGGACTACCAGCGTGCGCTTGCCACTGATGGCATCTTGTTCGCGGTCGCGGAAATTATTTACCATCAGCAGGGTGTCTATCACCAGTCCACAGGCTAGTGAAGCGATGGTGACAGAGCCGTTCCACGTGTGTGCCATTACATAATATGTGCATCCTACAGGCACGAAGCCAAAAAACACCAGTACCAGTATATCGCCCCATCCGTGGTAGGCCAGGGTAGTATAGAGGTAAGCGAACACCAGACAGGCAATGCCTACCGGAATCATCTCCCATCCGCTATAGTAAAGCAGGCAAAGTCCGCACAGGGCTGCCAGTGCAGTGGTGAGGAGGATGCCTTTCTTCATGTTTTGAGGCGTTATCCAGCCTTGTGCACAGGCACGTTCCGGTCCAAGACGGTCTTCGCGGTCGCTTCCTTTCAGAAAATCGTATAAATCGTTGATGAAGTTGGCATCTATTTGCATCAGGAAGGCAAACAGGAAACACAGAATGGCTGGAGTAGCCTGAAAATGTCCGTGTGCTTCTGCCAAGGCACATCCTATCATCACCGGGATGGATGCTGCCGTCAGGGTCTTGGGACGTGCAGCCAGTATCCAGGCTTGAAGTGAGTTGGGTTTTACATCTTCGTTCATAGCTTGTTTCGCGTATTATGGATTTCATTACAGAGATGCACAGAGGGTTATTGGGGAAACGCTGGTTAGGCTTATTCCCTCTGTGTATCTCCGACTCTTTATGGTAGATAATCATTTATTCGACAACGCGTCTTCTATCAGTGCCTGCAGGTTTTCGTAATGACTCTTGGCAATGCCGGTCGTTTGGGCGGCTGCGCTTTTCACAATACGTTGCAAGGCGATAAGTTCTCCGCGGGCAATAGCCGGAGATTCCGAGTAACTCAGGCGGCGGTTCGCTTTTTCGGCTGCTTCTTCTTGTGCTTTGTCTAAAAGTCCTATTAAATCTTTTATGTAGGCTTTTTGCATATTCCGGCGGAAAATATCCGAACGCGACGGATTGTTCCAAATAGTCGTGTGCAGGTCGGCGAAAAGTTGCGAAGCGGTGTATGCCTGTTTGCCGTTCAAGGCTTCGTTTTCGCTCATCTTGTCGAACGTGTTCTTGTTGAGCAGACGGGCAAGGATATTTGATTGGAGCGAGCAGATAGCGTTGACAGGCAAGATGCGCGCTTTAGCTATCAAGTCACGGTCGATAAGCCATGTGGGTGTGGTAAAGAGCTGTTCGTTAAGGAAAGCTACGGCACGCCGTTGGATGTCGGCAGGTACGAACTCGCGTGCTACGGCATTGGTCTGTTCTACGGTGATGGGAGTAGAATAGATTCCTGCCACGTTTTTTGCCACGTGTCCCATATAGCGTGCCAGCTGGTTGATTACTTGTGTATAGATTTCAGCGGCACCGGCATACGATTTATTGGGTTCATGACTCCATTTTTCTATTTGCGGTACAATCCGTTTCAGATTTTTGATACCGTATGCACTTGCCAGCATTGAGTCGTCTCCCAAGTCTTCACTTTGGTTTCGAGGGTCATTAGGGTCTGATTCCGTGCCAAAAGTATAACGTATGTCTTCGTTCAGCTTGGCGATGATGGAGCTGTTGGAGTAATCTGTTTCTTCTTCGGGAGTCTTAAACCGGGGAAGCCAGCGGTAGCCCCATTCGATTGCCCATTTGTCGTATATACCGATACGTGGAAAAATACCCTTTCGTGTGATGCTGTCTTCAGGTTGTGCTACGTAGTTGAAGCGTGCATAGTCCATGATGGAAGGTGTATGTCCGTTAGCTTCCACCCATGCCTTGTCGCGGAGTTTTTCTACCGGAACGGTGTGCGAAGAACCGAAGTTGTGGCGTAGTCCGAGGGTATGCCCTACTTCGTGTGAAGAAACAAAGCGGATGAGTTGGCCCATCAGTTCATCATCGAACTGCATTTCCCGGGCAGCTTCATCAATGGTTCCTGCCTGAATCATATACCAGTTGCGCAAGAGGCTCATAACATTATGATACCAATTGATGTGTGTCTCCAGAATTTCTCCGGTACGCGGGTCATTGATGTGCGGTCCGCTGGCATTAGGGATGTCCGAAGGTTTGTAAACGATGGCTGAATGGCGGGCATCTTCCAGACTCCATGAAGGGTCATCGGTGGGGGCTTCTTGGGCATAGATGGCGTTTTTGAATCCAGCTTTTTCGAATGCAACCTGCCAGTCGTTTACCCCTTGTATCAGATAAGGTACCCATTTCTTCGGTGTGGCAGGGTCGATGTAAATGACAATGGGTTTCTTCGGCTCTACCAGTTCGCCGCGCAGATAAGCGGCTTCATCTTTCGGTTCCAGTCGCCAGCGCGTGATGAGTTGTTTGTATTCGATGCCTTGTGGGTTTGAGTCGAAATCGGTATAACGTACGGTGAAATATCCCACACGCGGATCGAACAGGCGTGATTTCATCGGTGTTTCGGGCAGGAGCACCAATGAGCTGTTCAGTTCATAGGTAAGTGGAATGTCCGAACTTCCAGTTTCCAGGAAACCGGCTCCTTCGGCTTTTTTGCGGCTATAAGTCATTACATTGCTTATCTCGATGTTTTGCGGGAAGGCTTTCAGCGTGTCTACATACGAAGCTTCGGCGTTGAGAGCCTGCAAGCCGATATAGTCTTTGTCGCCTTTTTCAAAAGTGAAGAGCGGGTTTTCTTTCTTCAAGTATGTTCCGATGTTGAATACATAACTTCGGTGAAGCGAATCTTTGCGTACACTTTCCAGCTTGAAGCTTGCCACGATGGGCTGGATGTTCGAGTTTAGTACCGACTGGTACATTCCTTCTTTGTCTGCGGAACGTTCGCGATAGGATATTTCGCGTACCAGCAGGTTGTTTTCCGTACCAGTCTCGAAACGTACGACCTTGCTTCCTATGATGTCGCCCGGATAACCCACGCGTGATTTCTGGCGCGAGGCAGGCGCTTTGCTGATGCGGTTTACTATCAGAATGTCGCGCCCGAGCATGGAGTCGGGGATTTCAATGAAATAATTGTTAGCTACCTTGTGTACGGTCAGAAATCCGTGTGTGCTCCTGGCTTTGTCGGTGATGACTTGGCTGTAAGGTTTCAGTCCGTTTTGAGGAGCCGGTTTCTCTACTTTTTCAGTTTGTGCTTTTTTTGCCTTCTTCTTGAATATTTTGGCTTCAGCAGGCGATGAGGCTATCAGGAGAGCCGCCATTATCCATATAGGCAATATTGCTTTTTTCATATGTTTATGGTTGGTTAGAAGATTGATACAGATGTTTCTCTTGAATAATGCGGTATACTTCCGGATGTACGAAATAACGGATATCCCTTCCTTCGGCAAGTGCTTGACGGATGAAGGTGGAGCTGATTTCGAGTAGGGGCGTTTCTACCGCCTTGACTTGTGTGTACGAGGCAGGAATTGTCAGGTCGTATCCACGGCGCGGATAAACTCTGATGGAGTGGTTGCGCAGGATTTCTTCGGGGGCACGCCACTGGGCAAACTTAGCCCAGTTGTCTGCCCCGATGATGAGGATAAAGTCCCGTTCGGGATAAGTCCTGGCAAGTTGTCGTAGCGTATCGACCGTATATGACGGGCGAGGCAGTCCGAACTCGAAGTCGGAAGCACGGAAGTGTGGATATCCGGCTATGGCGGCTTCTACCATTTCCAGCCGGATATAGTCGTCCAGCAGATGATCACCTTTCTTGAATGGGTTTTGTGGTGTTACCAGAAACCATACCTCATCCAGGTCTTCATATTCGCACAAATAATTGGCAAGTGCCAGGTGCCCGATATGAATGGGATTGAATGTCCCTCCGAACAGTCCGGTCTTTATACGAGTTTTTTCCATTTGAAAAAGTTTACTACTTGCCATACGGCTACAAGAAGCATGGCTGCGGCAATGATGTACTGCTGTTTGGCAAGAGCTACGATGCCTACGGCAAGAGCTGCCAATGCTATTACGATAGCTACAATCATTAGGATACTCAGGAGTTTTTTCGGGTCTTTAGGCATAATGTTTGAGCTTTAGTTTAAACTCACCATGGAAGTCTTTTAACTCTTAAGAAGAAGCTGTTTTGAATTTCTCCAAAAATTGATGTATCCGTTTTCGTGTGTGCTTTGGGCGCTAAATTTAAAACAGCTTCTTAATCATTAAATTCTTCCGTGGTAAAAGAGATTTATTTTATTGTGCCAAGAATTTCCGGATAGCTTCCAAGGCTTGGGTTTCGGCTGCCTCCAGATTGTCGTTTACGATGACTAGGTCGAACTTGGGTGCATAACTTAGTTCGAAACTGGCTTTGGCTATCCGGCTTTCTATCGTTTCGGGTGAGTCGGTGCCACGTCCTTCCAGACGTTTGCGCAGTTCGTCTATTGAAGGAGGCTGGATGAATACCGACAAGGCACGTTCTCCGTAGAACTGCTTGATGTTGCATCCTCCTACCACATCCACATCGAAGATGATGTTCTGGCCTTCGGTAAGCTGTTTTTCCACTTGCGATTTCAAGGTGCCATAGAACCGGTCGGGATATACCTCTTCGTATTCTACGAATTCACCGTTGGCAATGCGTCGTTTGAATTCTTCCGGTGTGAGAAAGAAGTATTCCACTCCGTTCTGTTCGGTTCCGCGTGGCGGGCGGCTGGTAGCGGAGATGGAAAATTGCAGGTTCAGGCCTTGTTTCAGCAGGTAGTTGATAATGGTCGATTTACCCGAGCCTGAGGGTGCTGAGAATATGATAAGTTTTCCGTTCATGTTTTTATTCTTTTTTAGTTGACAAGGTAACAGGGTGACAAGTTGACAAGGTTCTGAATAGTTTTACTTAATGGCATTTAAAGCCTTGTCAACTCGTCAACTTGTTACCTTGTCAACTTGCTTTTTACATTACGTTCAACACTTGTTCCTTGATTTGTTCCAGCTCGTCTTTCATCTGCACCACGATGTTCTGCATCTGTGCGTGGTTTGACTTGCTTCCGGTGGTATTGATTTCGCGGCCCATTTCCTGGGCGATGAATCCCAGTTTCTTGCCCTGTCCGTGTCCGCCGGCAAGCGTTTCACGGAAATAGTTCAGGTGATTGGCAAGACGTTGTTTTTCTTCGTTGATGTCCAGCTTTTCAATGTAATATATCAGTTCCTGTTCCAGCCGGTTCTTGTCGTAGTCCACTTTGACCGTCTTTTCCAGTGCATCGGTGATGCGTTCGCGTATTTTGTTCACCCGTTCCTTTTCATAGTTTTCCAGCGTGTGCAAGAGACGTTCGATGTTGTTCACTTTCTCGATGAATTTCTTTTCCAGTGCGGCTCCTTCCTGTTTACGGAAGTCTGTCAGGTGTTGCAGGGCTTCGTCGATGGCTTGGCTGGCTGCTTCCCATTCTTCGTCTGCCAGTTCTTGCACTTCCACCCGTGTCAGGACGTCGGGCATGCGCAATAGCGTGGCAAACCAGTCGTTAGGTACCGGTATGTGATACGTTTCGGCAATGGAAGAAATTTGTTTGTAATAGTTTTCTACCAGTGCAGCATTGATGGGTGTAGCTGTTTCGCCGGCATCTTTCTCTATCCAGATAGAAAAGTCTACTTTTCCCCGTTCCAATGTTTTGGCAATGCGGTTGCGTATTTCCATTTCCTTTTCGCGGTAGAGTGGGGCGATGCGTGTCGACAGGTCAAGTGCCTTGCTGTTGAGAGATTTGATTTCAACGTTTATTTTTTTGTCTCCGAATGTTACGGTCGCTTTGCCGTATCCGGTCATTGATTGTATCATACGGTTCGATTTTGTTAAGTCTTGCAAAGATAGGGAATCTCTGCCAACCTGCCAAATCTCTCTCCCCGTCTAACAGGGCAAACGCATCTAATTTTTACTAATTTTTGCAGAGCACCGTTCCCTGCACGTACGTCTTCGGGATTCCCGAATAGTTTGCGCGAAATGGCAAAGTAAGTATATCTTCATTTTTTTATACCTTTGCTGCCGTTATGATAGCTAAGAAACAAATTGTAAGTGATGCCGATTTCGGGCAGATATTCATCGTGACCCGCCGTACGGTGCGCAATGTCACGATGCGGATGAAAGAAGACGGGCTGCATGTCACCACGCCTCCTTTCCGGAGCGTGAAAGCGTTGCTCGACGTAATCCGCCCTTTCCGTGAGCGCTTGCTGAAGTTGAAGGCAGATGTGTCTCCCAAGCCTTTCGATTGGGATTATAGGCTGGAGGCGGAGTGCTTCCGGTTGTGGCTCGAACCCAGCCGGCTGAAGCATTTCACCGTGCGCTCCGCCGAAGAGGGAGTAAAGATTTGTTGTCCCGAAGATACTGACTTTTCGGACAAACGGGTACAGACGTTGGTGCGGAATGCCATAGCCCGTGCCTTGAAGAAACGGGCGGAAGAGTATCTGCCTCCGTTGGTGGCATGTTGGGCAGAACGGTACGGATTGTCGTATCGGACGGTGAAGATTACCAAGGCACGCTCCCGGTGGGGAAGTTGCTCATCGGAACGTCATATCAGCCTGTCGTATTACCTGATGCTGCTCCCGGCGCATCTGATGGATTACGTCATCCTGCACGAACTGGCACACACCCGTGAGATGAACCACGGTCCCCGCTTCTGGGAGTTGCTCGACCGGATGACGGAAGGGCGTGCGCTGGCATTGCGCAAGGAGTTGCGTGCATATCGTCCGGTGTTTTGAGCTTGTTGTGCCTTGCTGTTGATGTATGTCAAAAAATGCGTATGCTTTGTGTTCCCAGCCGTTTATGTTTGATGAATTTCCTTTACCTTTGCATCCGTTTTGAATATTCACCACAGATTACACAGATTAAATCAATTATAAAATCTGTGTAATCTGTGGTGAAAAAACACAATCAGGATAATCCGTATGAAGAAAAGTTTGATGGCATTGGCTTCCGGCACGCTGGGCTTAGGAATTGCCGAGTTTGTAATGATGGGCATTCTGCCCAATGTGGCCCATGATTTGGGCATTTCTATCCCGCAGGCAGGACACTTTATTTCGGCATACGCCATTGGGGTGTGCGTAGGTGCTCCGTTGACCGTAGTGGTGGCACGTACCCGTCCGTTGAAGCAGATATTGTTGGGACTGGCGATGATTTACATCGTAGGGAATCTGTTCGCTTCGGTGTCGGTGAATTATTGGATGTTGCTCCTGATGCGCTTCGTTTCGGGATTGCCTCACGGGGCATTCTTCGGCGTAGGTTCCATCGTGGCGGAACGGGTGGCGGATAAAGGAAAAGCTTCGCAGGCGGTAGCGTTGATGATAGCGGGGATGACCATTGCCAACCTCTTCGGGGTTCCTTTCGGCACGTTGTTGAGTAACCTGTTTTCGTGGCGCTTTCCTTTCGTGTTCAATGCCCTTTGGGGAGTCTTGATATTCTATCTGATTTGGCGTTGGATTCCGTATATGCCCGCTCTGCCCGATGTAGGGTTGAAAGGTCAGTTCCGTTTCCTGAAGCGGCTGGCACCGTGGCTGATTATCCTGACTACGATGTTCGGCAACGGGGGCATCTTCTGCTGGTTCAGCTATGTCACACCGCAGATGATTCACGAAGCAGGTTTCTCGCCCCATTCGATGACCGCCGTGATGATGCTTGCCGGGCTGGGCATGACCATCGGTAATCTGGTGGGAGGCAAGTGCGGCGACCTTTACGGGCTGGCTCCGGTAATCCGTGTCACGCAGATGGTGATGGTATTGTCATTGCTGGGCATCTTCTTCTTTACCCGCAATCCGTACCTGTCCGTCATCCTGATGTTTGTCTGCACGGCTTGCCTCTTTGCGGTCTCTCCTCCCCAGCAATTATTGCTTTTGCAGAACTCGCGCGGCTCGGAGATGATGGGAGCGGCGTGTGTGCAGATCGCTTTCAATCTGGGCAATGCCGTGGGTGCCTATCTGGGCGGATTGCCGATAGATGCTGGTATGGGTTACCGTTATCCGTCGCTGGTAGGTGTCTTCATCGTGCTTCTGGGGCTGGGGTGCATCTCGGTGTATGTGAGGCGGTATGGAAAGAGTGCCATCGGATGATAATACGGTTTTTTCTGCCCTTCGTTTCTTTTGCTTTTCAGATAGATGTCTTAACTTAGGAGCTGTAATCCAAAAAAAGTTATAGCATGATGAAGAAAAGAATTTGTTGGGTATTGTTCGTTTGTCTGTGTTTTACGCTGGGATGGGCACAATCTGTCCGTTCGTACCGGCAGGCAGAGGATAGTTTGACTGTGGTGTTATCGGAAGGGGAAATCCGACTTTATCCGTTGGCAGACAATGCCGTACGTGTGAAATATGTGCGTCAGGAGCCTGTGTTGCCCGATTGGGTGTATGTGGGGAATGACAAGCCGGCCTGGTCGGTGAAGGAAACCGGTGAAGAAATTACGTTGGGTTTGCCCGGACTGGTGGTACGGATAGACAAGGAAAAAGGAACGCTTGCTTATTTTACGCCGGAAGGGAAACCGATATTGCAGGAAAAAGAGCGGCAACTGGTGGCTTCATCGGTACAGGGAGAACCTACCTGGTGTGCCGCTCAGTGTTTTTATTCGCCTGCTGATGAAAATCTTTTCGGACTGGGACAATTTCAGGACGGGCAACTGAATGTGCGGGGACTTTCGCGCCGGCTTACACAGGTCAATACCCAGATAGCGGTTCCTTTCGTATTGTCGGATAAAGGTTACGGCATCTTGTGGAACAATTACGGCTTGACCGAATTCAATCCTGCAGACAGCTTGATTACGTTGACGCGTACGGTTTCAAGCGGTGATGCCGAGACGGTAGATGTGACTTCTGCTGAGGGAGGAAAGCAGGAGGTGCGTGAGCGGTTTGTCTTTGCTTCGTCACTGATTATTCGCGAGTCTGGGCGCTACGCCGTGATGCTTGATGTGGGGCAGACCATGGCACGCAGGCATCACTTGAAGATAGGCAATCAGACCGTATTCGATATGAAGAATCTGTGGTTGCCTCCTACGGCTTCTGCCATTGTCGAATTGGAGGCTGGAGTGTATCCGGTGGAAGCCGAATTGGAAAAAGAAGACCGGCCGAAAGTGTATTACCGGAAAGTAACAGATGAAACCGTGTTCCGTTCGCCTGTAGCAGAGGCTGTCGACTATACCGTGTTTGCCGGAAAAGCTGATGAGGTGATTGCGGCATACCGTCGGGTGACAGGTGAGGTCCCGATGATGCCTCGATGGGCACTGGGCTATATTCATTGTCGGGAACGTTTCCACGGTCAGGATGAAATAGTTCAGACCGCTACACGCTTCCGTAACGATAGTTTGCCGATGGACGTCATCGTGCAGGATTGGCAATACTGGGGAAAGTATGGCTGGAATGCCATGCGTTTTGATGAATCCGGTTATCCCGACCCCAAGAAACTGGTGGAAGATGTGCATGCATTGGATGCCCGCCTGATGCTTTCGGTATGGTCGAAGATAGACCCGGCATCGGAGGTGGGCAAACTGATGCAGGGCAAGGGTTATTACATTCCGCAGACTTCGTGGATTGACTTCTTCAATCCCGATGCAGCGGCTTATTATTGGGAGAACTTCAACAAACGTCTTTTGAAACCTTACGGGATAGATGCCTGGTGGCTGGATGCGACGGAGCCGGAGAACGACGACTTGCTGGGGCGGAAGGTGTGGAACCAGACAGTGCCGGGCGAGGTGTACCGCAATGTCTATCCGCTGCTGGTGAACCGTACCGTATACGAAGGGTCACGCCGTGAGATGCCCGACCGGCGGGTGATGCTGTTGACGCGAAGCGGTTTTCCCGGCATGCAACGGTATGCCACGGCAACTTGGTCGGGCGATGTGGGGCATGATTGGGAAACGCTTCGCCGGCAGATTGTGGGCGGTCTGGGCATGGTGGTGTCGGGACAGCCTTGGTGGACATACGATGCAGGCGGTTTCTTCCGTCCCGGGCAAAGCCAGTACACCGATCCGGCTTACCACGAATGTTTCCTGCGCTGGCTGCAGGCGGGCGTGTTCCTGCCCTTGACCCGTGTGCACGGTTATCAGTCGGATACCGAGTTCTGGAATTATGGCGAGGAGGTGGTCGCTCTTGCCCGTCGGGCGTTGGACACCCGTTATAGCCTGTTCCCTTATATTTATTCGGAGGCCGCACGCACCCATTACGAGGGAGGAACCCTGATGCGTCCGTTAGTGATGGATTTTGCCGGCGATTCGCTTGCCTTGGCGCAGAAATACGAATACATGTTCGGACCTTCGCTGCTGGTAGCCCCGGTGGTAGAGTCGGGCAAGAACCGTTGGGAGGTGTACCTGCCGCATGTGCAAGGCGGATGGTATGACTTCTGGACCGGTGCGAAAACCGCTGGGAACGGGACTTGGGAGACCGTGCCGGTCACACTGGAACAAATTCCGGTCTTTGTCAAGGCTGGAACCATTCTGCCATTGGCTTCGGGCAAGCCGCAGACTACCCGTGAGGCTGCCGATGCCGGCTGGACCGTCCGGATATATGCCGGAGCCGATGCCGCTTATACCGTTTACGAAGACAATGGTATAGACTATGCTTACGAGCAGGGTGCGTATGCGCTTGTCCGTATGGAATGGGACGAAGCGAAGGGCGAACTGACCATCCATCCCCGTGAAGGTTCGTTCCCGGAGATGAAAGCTGTCCGTCCCCTGCGCATCATCCGCTATGCGGGCGACAGACAGGAAAAACAAGTGATATACAAAGGGAAGAAGCTGACGGTGAAATTCTGAGAGGTTGTTTTTTATTTCTCCGATAAGTTTGCTTGGGCAGATACGAACCAATATATGATTGAACGGTTCAGTATCTGTTCCAAGTTGTCTTCTTTTTATGTTCTCCAATTGAAAACCGTACGGTTTCCATATCGAGAACGTACGGTTTTCAATTGGAGAACGTACGGTTTTGATATGGAAACCATAAAAGGATG
>NZ_NFJA01000073.1:0-18993 GCF_002159615.1 Bacteroides sp. An279 | reverse complement strand
GTCAGCGGTCGTGACAGGGTGAACATCAACGGGTTGCTTAACGCGCATGACGTGACAGACGTGATAGCCCATGATTGCGAAAGCGTCAATGCCGAATCCACAAAAGAAGTTTATCAGGCGGCCTTGGACAGGCATCCGGAGGCCCCGTTCATCTATATCATTTCCGACAATGCCCGTTATTATCACAACAAAAAGCTCAAGGAATGGGTGGACGGGACAAAAATCAGGCAGATATTCCTGCCGCCCTACTCGCCGAACCTCAATCTGATTGAGAGGCTTTGGAAATTCCTCCGCAAGAAGGTCATCAATACCGGTTTCTACAGGACAAAAGAGAAATTCAGGCAGGCCGTTAAGGATTTCTTCGACAATATCGGAAACTATAAAGAAGAGTTGGAGTCACTTCTGACTCTTAAATTCCGGTTGTCTAATTCGCAAACCATTTCTTTTTGACTATAAATGCGGACATTCATTTTACGTTTAACTTCTGATTTATATTATTTATGGTAAAATTTCTGTTTCATAATCGGGTTAGATTCAAATTTTCTTTTTATCGTCCTCCTGTTTCGAATACAGATGACAAAGTTTTGGGATTATAGGTAGTGGGCAGACATTTTCCGAATGGTGTCTGCAATATCTTTTCTGAAGTATTCGGGAGTAAGGACTTCCATGTCGGTTCCTCTCGAAAGGATTTCTTGTTTGAAATCGAAAGTCGGTTTGATACGGTATTCGAAAATGGAGTATTCATCCGTTGTCTCTACTTCTGTTTGGGAGGAATGTAGTGGCAGGGCACGCACGTATTGCCGGTGTGTGGCAGATACTTTTATCCGTACAGTCTCGACATCCTCATCGTCTACAATGATGCCGAAACAATCGGCAAAATATCCTTCCGGGTCGAAAGTTTTTGGGTAAGTGAAATGTATGTCTGAAGTAGTCAGCTGGTGTATCCGGTCTAACGAAAACGTGCGCAGGGCGTTACGCTCTTTGCAAAAGCCTACGACATACCAGCGTTGCCTGAACACTTTGATGCAATAGGGCTGTACGGTGTATAGGGTGGGGGTGTCTCGCCAATAACTTTGATGCAGCATGTTCACTTCCAGTCCGTCGCGCATCGCTTCGATAATGGGAGTCAGGAATTGCCTGCCCGACGGTATGTTTTCGAATAAGATGCGACGTTTCAAGTGATGGCTTTCGTTGATGAGGTTGTTTACGGCAAACGTGTTGAGCAGCCAGTTGCGTACGCCTCCCTTTTCCATGTCGTCGGCATTCTCGATGTAGTAATAATAACCAGCTTTGCGGTCGCATTCGATATTGATGTCGAATACTTGCTCGATAGCGTTGCGCCAGTTGTGGAACGTGCGGTGTGGCAGGCTGGTTCCTTCACTTAACTGGGAACGTATCCACCGTTTGTTGATTTCTTCGAGAGTGATTTTTCCGGCACGGTAGATAGTATCTACCAGCCATATATATTTGTCAAACAGGTCTTTTGTCATGGTTTTTGGTCGTTTAATTTAATCGTAATACATCTTGACAGTCAGGTTGAAGCGTGAAATCTGCATCATGTCCTGCCACGAAAGCTTGTATGTTTCTTTCATCTAGCAGAAGTCTTTTCCCAACCCGTTTGCTTGTTTTTCTTTTAATCTGTCTTCCAAGATGGAATTGTACAGGCGTTGTTGGGGCTGACTATTGTCTTCCGGTTCTTTTTCGTTGACGTAGACATGGTCTCTCATCACACCCCAAAAAGGAGTATATCTGCGCTCTTCTCCGCAAAGCACTCCCCATAAATCGCACTCTTCGTCCGAATAACATCTTTCTTCCGTATCTTCCCTGTCCCAGATTTCCAAGTGCAGTGCAAACCATCTTGGTAGATGCGGATGATGATGTCTTCCAGTATGTCTACCGGCAGCTGGGTCAGGTCATCGTATCCGCATAAATACCCGTCTCTGGGCAACACATCGTGATTGCTCGATTTCCGTGTGGCGAACTGGCGTTCGTAGAAGCGCAGGCAGAAGTTGAGTATCAACTCGATGTAGGCGACAAGGATAGTCCGTTGGTGCACATCGGGATGCCTGCATAATTCTTCCTGTATCTGCTTCATCAGGGCGATGAGGGTAGCCCGTTCCTCGGCGGTCATGTGCAGGGCTTCGTTCACCTGATAGGCAAAGAAGGTAAACTCTTTCATCCGTGCGGCAAGCGGCGTGCCGTGCAGCAGTTCGGGCGAAAACAGCAACGCCCAACCCTCGATGCGGAACACCTCGCCGTTGTCTTCCACACCGCCTATTTGTCCCGGCGACACACAAATAAGCGTTCCCTCCCGATAATCGTACTTGCTGCATCCGTAAGTCAAATCCTCCAAGCAATCATCGCGCAGAAAGAGGGCATAGACGGAGAAACGGGTGCGGCTGTGGCGTATGGGCGGCAGCGCGGCATAGTCGATGACGCTGACCAACGGATGCTGGTCAGCGTGCCCGACGTAGGCGTTGTAGTCGTGGACGGTCTTTGCGTTCAGAATCTTGGGCATGAGTACCATATATTTTATTCATAAATACCATTCTTATAATCCTGTAGATATTGCGTGAACGTCTTCCCCGTCTGCTGTTTGAAGAAGCGCATCAGGTGGCTGGGGTCGGAGAAATGGAAATCGTCCGCCAGTTCGCTGACGGTGCGGTTGGAGAAGAGCAGTTCGTTCTTCAGTTCTTCCAACAGACGTTGTTTCAGCAGGTGGGTGGCTGATACGCCGAACTGCGCCATGACCGAAGTATTCAGCGTGATGCGGCTGATGTGAAGCTTGTCGGCATACTCCTGCACCCGCTGCATGGTGCGGATGTGCTGTTCCAGCAAGTCCTTGAATTGGAAGGCGTAATTGTTCTTCGCGATTTCTACGGGCAGGCGGTATGCGGCAGCGTATGCCCGGTTGATAATCAGCAGCAGGTAATAGAGCACGGAGACGATGAGGTTGTACGTATCCGCCACGGGATGCAGCAATTCCCGCTTTATCTTCGCGAGCAAGCGCATGTATTCCGCCAGTTCTTCGGGCGAGGCATACAGGTAGGGCGGCGTATCGGTCTGGTAATAGTAGAGCAAGCGATAGACAAAGAACTTGTCGGCAATGAATGTGCGCATGAAGTCCTCACGGAAAATGAGGAACGTATAGTCCAATGCCGCTTCGTCCACATGCCATTCCTGTTGTTGGTGGGGCGAGAGGAGCAACACCATACCGTCATACAGCTCTATCTTGCGGAAGTTCAGCAACAGGAAACCGTTTGCCTTCCGAAGAAAATAGAAACTGAAGAAGTCCGTCTTGAACCGTTTGTATTCGGTCAGCACAGGGCCGATGTCCTTGTTCGTGGCGGTGTTGATGTAGAAATCCACGCCGCAATCCGTCTTGCTGAACGGCACGCTGACCAGTCGTTCGGGGTTGATTATCTCTTTCATACGCTTGAAATTTCCACAAAGGTAATATATTCCTTTATCAAAATGGCATTTATTCCCCTGTTTTGGGCATAGAGGTGCGGGAAGATTCTGCCGAACTTTGCAACCGTAAACATTAAAAGCATAGAAGATAATGGAAACAACATCTATCCGTTTGGTGCGCAATGCCACCTTGAGAATCAATTATGCAGGACACAACATCCTTGTCGACCCGTTCTTTGCCGATAAGGGAAGCATGCAGTCGGCAATCGGCGTGTATAAGACTCCACGTGTACATCTGACCATGCCCGTCAGTGAAATAACCGAAGGGTTGGACATGGTGTTGCAGACCCATATTCATCCCGACCACTACGATGAAACCGTGAAACAACATCTGCCTAAAGACATCCGTTATTATGTTCAGCCGCAAGACAAGGCGACGGTGGAGCAGGACGGCTTTACCCGGGTGGAGGTAATCGAAGACAAGATGACAGTGGAGGGTATGGCCATTCATCGTGTGAGCGGCCATCACGGTTTCGGCAAGATTGGCGAGATGATGGGACCTGTGTCGGGCTACGTCCTGACGGCAGAGGGCTGTCCTACGGTCTATATCATGGGCGATTGCAAATGGGAGACGTGCATTCGCGAAACAGTGGAACGGTTCAAGCCCGACTACATTGTTGTGAACAGCGGCGGAGCGGTCTTCCCGGAGTTCTCCAAGGTGGACGGCTGCATCATCCCCGATGAAGCCGAGGTAATGCAGATGCTTGATGAACTGCCTGGGCAAATCAAGCTGATAGCCGTCCACATGGATGCTACGGACCACGGGCAGACCACTCGCGCCATCCTGCGCAACGAGGCACTGCACCACGGTGTCGATATGTCCCGCCTGCTTATCCCGGAAGACGGGGAAACCATCAAATTATAAACCTTATAAAAAAATTACAGAAATGAAAGCAATTAAGAACGTGGCAGCAGCCAAAAACTTCAACGCAATAAGCGTTGGCAAACTGAGTGAACTGAGTGACTATGTGATAGAGCTTTCGCCCGAAGTGAAGATTCCGGGAAAGGTGTTCGGAGGCTCGGCACTTCAAGCTACCGGCAGCGAGTTCTCCTTCCAGATGTTCCAGCCCGGCACGGAAACGGGATTCCTTCACACCCACAAGAACCATGAGGAACTTTATTTCTTCCTTGCGGGAAAGGGTGAATTCCAAGTGGACGGACAGGTGTTCCCCGTTGAAGAAGGCAGCGTGGTGCGCGTGTCTCCCGACGGTAAGCGCAGCGTGCGCAACAACGGGACAACTCCGCTCGTAATGCTCTGCGTGCAGTATCGGGGCGATACGTTCACGGCAGAAGACGCAACCGACGGCGTGATTCTGAATGAACCGGTGAAGTGGTGAGAAACGAAATAGGTAAAGGCAAAACAATTTTAAGTTTAACCCGCCTTTCTGTCAAGAATTATCTAAGCGACAACCTGCCCGCAGACACCCCGATTTCCCGTCAGGGACACACGACCTCCTCGTCGGGGACAAAAGACAACCGCTTGTCAGTCAATCGGTTGCAAAGGCGTTTGATAAGGAAGGACGAAAGACACAAGAAAGGAGGTTTGTATGATATTCTGGAAACGAGTAAAGCAAGCAATCAACGACCTGTGGTATCCCCGCAGCGTCACCGTGGGCAAGCCTGTGGAGACGCAGGAACTTGCCAACCGCATCGCACGTGAATCAACCGTGTCGCCCGCCGACACTCACGCCGTGCTCCGTGCCCTGCCCAACATTATGGCGGATTTCATGAAAGAAAGCCGTGCCGTGCATTTTGAAGGACTGGGCTGGTTCCGCTACACCACCGTTTCGGCAGGCAACGGCGTTGCTACGAAAGAGGAAGTGAACAGTGACCAGATTACTGGCCTGCGTGTGCAGTTCACGCCCGACCGTACCCGTAACATGAGCGGCGGCTACACCCGTGCCCTCGTTGCCGACGAAGGCATCACGTTCATGGAATGGTTGGGCAAGGAAAGCGACGAGACGCAGGTGCCCGAAGATAATGAGGATGATGAGGAAGAAAGCCAGACGGAAAATCCGATGGAGTAACTATCCGGCAACATTATGAAGAAATCCCGCAACGTGGGGACAAACGTTGCGGGATTTTTTTGCGCCTTACTGACTTGATACGCCTTGCAAATTGACCTTTTCACCAATACTATTTGAGCCTCACACCAATCATTCGGCAGCTTTTTCGGCGTATCTTTGTATCGTAATAAGAAATCAAACGGATAGGATATGATGAAACGAAAACTGTTATTCTTCACGATGCTGTGTTGCATGGCTTTGTCAGCAAACGCCTGCGGCACGGACGGAACGCATCAGCAGACGACGGAAAATGAGATTACTGGTGGCAGCGATGTGAACGCAAATGATACCGTGGTAAGCGGCGAAGGCTTGTTCGACCTGACCACGGGCGAGAACGGCAAGCCGCCTGTCATTACGCTCAGCAGCGGCTACACCATGCCCGTACTCGGATTGGGAACATACAGCCTGCACGGAGACGAGTGCATCAACGCCATACTCTCCGCCATCAAGTTGGGCTACCGCAAGTTCGATACCGCCACATTCTACGGAAACGAGGAGGAAGTGGGCGAAGCGATACGCCGCTCTGGAGTGCCCCGTGAGGAGTTCTTCATCTGCACCAAGCTTTATCCCAACGAGTTCGGCCACGCGGAGGAAGCCATCGAAGCCTCTCTTGCAAGACTTAACATTGGCTATGTGGACTTGATGCTGCTGCACCATCCGGGCGACAATGACGTGGAAGCCTACAAAGCGATGGAGCGAGCCGTGGCGGAAGGCAAGATACGCTCGCTCGGCGTGTCCAACTATTATATAAAGGAGATGACGGAGTTCCTGCCGAAAGTGAGCATCAAGCCCGTGATGACGCAGAACGAGATTCATCCCTATTATCAGGAGAAAGAGGTGAGGGAATTTATGCACCGCAACGGCATTGTCATAGAGGGGTGGTATCCCTTCGGCGGCAGAGGCTATACAAAGGCAATGTTCAGCAACGAAACTCTTAAAGAGATAGCCGAAGCGCATGGCAAATCCCCCGCACAAATCATATTGCGTTGGGACTTGCAGCACGGTGTGGCGGTCATCCCCGGTTCGAGCAATCCCGACCACCAGAAAGAGAACATCTCCGTGTTCGACTTCGAACTGACACCGGAAGAAATGGCACGCATTGACGCACTCGACCGGAACGAGAAACATGACTGGTATTGATAATCTAAACAACAGAAGAATATGAAAACAACAGCAATGAAATCAATCTGCACGGCTTTGCTCGCCTGCCTCTGCGGCACGGGCAGCCTCATGGCACAAGAAAATCAACTTAATACGAATAGCATTATGGAAGAAAAATTGAATCTAACGCAAGAATGGGACAAGGTGTTCCCGCAGAGTGACGAAGTGAATCACAGTAAAATCACGTTCCACAACCGTTACGGCATCACGCTTGCCGCCGACCTGTATGTGCCTAAAGGTGCAACGGGCAAACTGCCTGCCATAGCTGTCTGCGGTCCATTCGGAGCTGTTAAGGAACAGGCATCCGGACTGTATGCACAGGAACTGGCTAAGCGCGGCTTTCTCACAATAGCCTTCGACCCGTCGTTCACAGGCGAGAGCGGCGGTCAGCCCCGTTATGTAGCATCACCCGACATCAATACCGAGGACTTCTGTGCAGCAGTGGACTATCTCTCAACTCGCAACGATGTGAACCCGGAACAGATAGGTATTCTCGGCATCTGCGGTTGGGGTGGCATGGCAGTCAATGCCGCAGCCATCGACACCCGCATCAAGGCCACCGTTGCCGCCACCATGTACGACATGAGCCGTGTCAATGCCAACGGCTATTTCGATGCCGCCGACAATGCCGACGCACGTCACGAACTGCGCCGCCAACTGAATGCACAACGTACAGCAGACTATCGCAACGGTTCGTATGAACTTGCCGGAGGCCTGCCCGATGTTGTGCCCGATGACGCTCCGCAATTCCTGAAAGACTACTTCGCCTATTATAAGACGGAGCGCGGTTACCACAAGCGTTCGCTTAACTCCAACGGTGGCTGGAACAAGACATCGACACTCTCGTTCCTGAACATGCCGATACTGTCTTACGCAGGCGAAATCCGCACTGCCGTGCTGCTTGTCCATGGGGAGAAGGCTCATTCGCGCTACTTCAGCGAGGACACCTACAAGAAGCTGACCGGCGACAACAAGGAGCTGCTGATTATCCCCGGCGCCAACCACACCGACCTCTACGACAACTTCGACAAGATACCGTTCGACAAGATAGAGGCGTTCTACCGCGAGAACCTGAAATGATGAGCGATATGGATAAACATGTCACTTTCCGAAACGGGCAGCAAGTCTGCCCGCTCGGACAAGGCACCTACCAGATGGGGCGCAGGCGCAACGAAGAAATACAAGCCCTGCGCCGGGGCATTGACTTGGGTCTGACATTAATAGATACTGCCGAGATGTACGACACGGAAGACCTTGTGGGCGAAGCCGTGCGCGATTGCCGCGAACAGGCGTTCATCGTCAGCAAGGTTTTGCCAAGCAATGCCAGCTACGAGGGAACAAAGCGGGCTTGCGAACGGAGTCTCCAGCGGCTCGGCACGGATTACATCGACCTTTACTTGCTGCATTGGATAGGCCGTTATCCGTTCTCCGAGACTGTCCGTGCTTTGGTGGAATTGCAGCAGGAAGGAAAGATCCGGCAATGGGGCATGAGTAATTTGGATGTGGACGATATGGAACATATTCTTTCTTTACCACACGGAAAGGACTGTGCCGCCAATCAGGTGCTCTACAACCTAAAAGACAGGGGCATTGAATACGACCTTATTCCATGGAGCGGTCAGCATCAGATTCCCGTCATGGCTTATACACCGTTGGGCGAAGGAAGGTTGCGCAACCACAAGACGCTGATAGAGATTGCCCGCAGGCATAATGCCACTTCCACACAAATCATGCTGGCGTGGGTAATGCGTACACAGAATGTCATCGCTATTCCCAAAGCAAGCAGCATCGCCCATGTGGAGGAGAATGCCCGAAGCCTCGACATATCCTTGACGGAAGAAGACCTGCATGACATCGATAAAGCATTTCCGGCTCCTACGCATAAAGTGCGTTTGGCAGGTTGGTAAAGTAAGTCATGCACATTTATTATTGATGCCAATAAGGGAGTTGAAAGGGGGTTACAAAGTTCCCCAAGTGGTGTTTCCTGCATTATTATGTGCAAAAAGAATGATTCTCTAGTCAATGAAAGACTTGTTTGTTCTTAATGAGAGTGTGGTGAATAGCTTTTGATTTATTTAGTCAACTATTTGACTAATTCGAGAAGAATGCGTATCTTTGCGCCCCGAAAAGGATGAAGATTGTTTTTATGGAAAAAGAAAGTGCTGCATTCAGGGAGCTGATGTTGCAGTTGTTTCGTACGCGGATGACCTTCAGGCGTGCTGTGCAACGGGCTCTGAAAAAGACAGAAGCAGGGATTACATTCGAGATGCTTCAGGTATTGCGGTGTTTGTGGGAAGAACAAGGCATCTCCCAGCAGGTGCTGGCAGAACGCATAGCCAAAGGAAAAGCCGCATTGTCGAACCTGATAATGAATCTGGAGAAAAAGAATTATGTGTACCGGCTGGAAAGCCCTTCCGACCGCCGGAACAAGCAGGTCTTCCTGAGCGAAGAAGGGAGCTTGTTTTACAAGCGCATCAGCATTGCGCTGGATGCTATTTACGAGTCTGCCGGCGTTGCCATAGGGCTGGAGAAAGTAGAGTCGATGTCAGCTGATTTAAAACTTACCGGCGATGTGTTGGAAAAAGTTTAGCCTGTTGCTCTGGGGCGTTTGCGCCCTTGCCTTCATAGATGTGCAGGCAGCAGAAAAGGAAGGAATAAAAGAGGACCAGCCTGCCGACTCGTTGTTCCTGACTGTAGATGAACTGTTCCGCTTGGGCGTGGAGAATAGCTTGCGCCTTCAGGCAGATGCCTTGGACGAGGCTATGGCATACGAACGTGGCAAGACCGCCCGCACTTCGCGCCTGCCCGATTTGCAGATAGGCTTGCGCGGGGGTGTCGTAGGGCAGCCAGTGGTATTCCAGCGCGGTTTGTCGGATGCCGTGCGTCCCGACACGCCCGACTGGTTGCAGAACTATGCGATAGATTTTACCCAGCCGCTTTACGAAGGCGGAAGAATCCGCTACGCCATCCGGAGGGCAGACCTGCAGACCCATGCCGCCGCACTTCGTTCCGCCTCCGACCGTGCCGACGTGAAGCTTGAACTGCTGGAACAGTATATGAGCCTGTTCAGCCTGTACAAGCAGCGCGAGGTGCTGATGCGGAACATCGAGGAATCAGAGCTTCGGTTGAAAGATATCCGCCAGATGAAGAAGGAAGGCCTGATTACGAACAACGACGTGTTGCGCAGTGAAATGCAGCTCACGAACGACCGCCTGTCGCTGACCGAAACCGAGAACAGCCTGGCGCTGGTTTCGCAACAGCTCGACATCTTGCTGGGACTGGACGAGAACCGCATGCTTTTGCCCGATACGTCCTTGCTCCGGCGTTCGGTGGCATTGCAGGAGTATGACGCTTACGTAGAAGAGGCGTACCTGAACGACCCTGCCATGCAATTGTTGCGCAAGCAGACCGAAATAGCCAAAAACGAGGTTCGCCTGACCAAGGCCGAAGCTTTGCCCAGCATTTCGCTTTATGCCTCGAATACGTTGGCACGCCCCGTGTCGCGCACGATGGCGGACATGTATAACAATGCGTGGAATTTCGGATTGTCAGTCTCTTATCCCCTCTCGTCATTGTATAAGAACAATCACCGGGTGAAGGAAAGCAAGTTTGCCGTGCAGATGAACCTGAATGCCGAAGAACAGAAAAAGCAACAGGTGCGCGTAACGGTACGCACGGCATTTCTCCGCCACTGGGAAGCTTTGCGCCAGGTAGATGCCTTGAAGCTTTCCGTGCACCAGGCGGAAGAGAACTATCGCATTATGCAGAACCGGTATCTGAACCAGCTGGCGATACTGACCGACTTGCTGGATGCCAATGCGGTGAGGTTGAACGCGGAACTGCAACTTACATCGGCACGCACGCAGGTCATCTATACTTATTTTCAACTGGAAAGAGCCTGCGGAAGATTGTGAAATAAGTTGATCAGGTATTAAGGACTAGTTGACGAGGTACTAGGAACTAGGTCTTGAATAGTTTGTTTGTAATCCAGCATGACACTGACTAGTATTTAGTAAAATCTAGTCAACTAGTCCCTAGTCACCTAGTACCTGAAAAAAGAAAAATCATGGGAGAACTAAGAATAAAACGAGAAAGACTGAGGAAGTTACGTATGCGGAACCGGATATTGAACATGGTGTGCATCGTCCTTGCCGGTTCCGGACTATGGTGGACCGCCACTTATTTTTGGCGTTATTTCAATTATGAGGTAACCAACGATGCCTTTATCGACCAGTATGTGGCTCCGTTGAATGTCCGGGCATCGGGCTATATCAAGGAAGTGCGTTTCAGGGAACACCAATATGTGCACAAAGGTGATACGTTGCTGGTACTGGACAATAGCGAATACCTGATTCGGGTAAAAGAGGCCGAAGCGGCTTTGCTGGATGCACGGGGAGCACAAGATGTCCTGCATTCGGGCATTGAAACCTCGCACGCCAACATTGCGGTGCAAGACGCCAACATTGCCGAGGCAAAGGCACGCTTGTGGCAACTGGAACAAGACTATCACCGTTTCCAGCGGTTATTGAAAGAAGAATCCATCCCCCAGCAGCAGTTCGAGCAGGCAAAGGCATCGTACGAGGCAGCCCAAGCACGCTATCAGGCTTTGCTGGAGCAAAAACGTGCCGCCCAGTCGCAATATACCGAAACCAGCAAGCGGACCGTAAGCGCCGAGGCCACCATCCTGCGCATGGAGGCAGACCTCGACCTGGCAAGGCTGAACCTGTCGTACACGATACTGATAGCCCCCTACGACGGGTATATGGGCAGGCGCACACTGGAACCGGGGCAATATGTGCAGGCGGGACAGACCATTTCGTATCTGGTAAGAGGGGATGACAAGTGGGTGACCGCCAACTACAAGGAGACTCAGATTATGCATATTTACATCGGCCAGCCCGTACGCATCAAGGTAGATGCCTTGCCGGGCAGGGTGTTCCGGGGAGAAGTGACGGCCATATCGGAAGCCACCGGATCGAAGTATTCGCTGGTGCCGACCGATAATTCGGCAGGAAACTTCGTAAAGGTGCAGCAACGCATTCCGGTGCGCATCGACTTGAAAGACGCGTCGGATGACGACATGCGGCATCTGCGTGCCGGAATGATGGTAGAGACGGAGGCTTTGCGGAAATGATGGATGTAAGGAGTTTGGGACTTCCCGTTCGGAGGTGGGTGCCCGACTGGCTGGCGGTGGCTGCTCTTTTCATCGTGATATTGCCGGTATTGATGGTCAACGGCGCTTATACGGGCAGCATGCTCGAGGTGTCGAATACGCTGGGCACGAATACCGAGGACATCACGATGGCTTATTACGCCGCATCGGCAGGGATGGCAATCGGCTATCCCATTGTACCGAAAGTGCTTTCTGCCTTTCCGGCGAAGCCTTTGCTGCTTGCCGACCTTGTCCTGCAGTTCTTTCTGAGCTGGATTTGCGCCCGCTCACAGAATGCGGATATCCTGATTGTGGCAAGCTTTGTCATCGGCTTCCTGAAGGGGTTCATGATGTTGTGGTTCATCCGTATCGTGAAATTCATCTTCAGCCCGAAGGATGTACGCAGCGAGTTTTACTCGTATTTCTATCCGCTGGTGTTCGGGTTCGGACAGCTTTCGATGGTGCTTACGGCAGAACTGGCATACCATTACGACTGGAAGTATATGTATTATTTCGAAATGGCACTGATGCTGCTGAGCGTCCTGACGGTAATCATTTGCTTCCGGCAAGACAAGGACAGGACGGGATTGCCGATCGAAGAACTGCATCTGCGCGAAATGCTGGTGGCGGCTGTAGGGGTGCTGATGCTGATGTACGTGGCGGATTATGGGAAGATGCTCGACTGGATGGCCTCTTTCAAGATTCGCGCCTACCTGGTTATCGGCCCCATACTGATTGCCTTTTTCATTTGGTTGCAGGCGCATGCCGAAAAGCCCTTCGTCAATCTGGCTCCCTTGTATCAGCCCAAAGCCATCGTGGGATATCTCTACATGATGCTGGTGATGTTTTTCAGCACGTCTACCACGTTGCTCACCAACTATATGACTTCCATCTTGCAAGTGGATTCCGCGCGTACGTACCTTTTATATATATGGATGCTGCCGGGATATGTGCTGGGGGCGTTCATCTGCTTCTGGTGGTTCAGGTGGCAACGGTGGCGTTTCCGCTTCCTCATAGCCGGAGGCATGGCATGCTTTGCCCTGTTTTTCGGCATATTGTATTTTACGGTTTCGCCGGAAAGCACGTATGAGATGCTGTTTTTCCCCGTGTTTATCCGCGGGCTGGGAATGCTGGTTGTGATTATCGCGTTTGCCTTGTTCTCGGTAGAGGACCTGAATCCGAAATTCCTGCTCTCGAATGCTTTTTTCCTGATACTGAGCCGTTCGGTGCTGGCGCCGATTATGGCAACTTCGTTTTACAGCAACGTGCTTTACCACCTGCAGCAAAAGTACATGCATTCGTTATCGGAAACCCTGACGATGGCAGACCCGCTGGCGGCATCGCGGTTCTCCCAATCGTTGAGCAGCGGAATAGGGCAAGGACACGGTTATGCCGAAGCGGCACAGATGGCGACTTCTTCGCTTTATGCCACGCTCCAGCAGCAAAGCCTGCTGCTGGCGTTGAAGGACATTCTGGGGTGGCTGTTCATCGTGACGCTGGTGATAGCCATCGTGTCGCGCTTCATTCCGTTCCATAAAACCATCCGTGTCACCTTTGCCAAGGCAGGCGATGATATGGTATAGTTATCATATCCCCAGCTTTTTTTTCAGTTCTTGGGAGAGGGCATCTTTGTGGACCAGGATGTAGATGGTTTTGGCACGGACATAACTTTCCGACATGTTCAGGTATCCTCCGAAACGGTTCCCGTCGGCTGCCCATGAGTTCTTGGTGATGTAGTAGCGGGTGCCGTTTTGGTCGGTTGCGATACCGGTAATGTGCATCAGGTGATCATCGGTGGTTTTTCCAGATTCGTAGCCTTGCTGGCGGATTTCGGGAGTGACGTTCACTTCCGGATACGGACGCTTAAAATGGAATACTTCGGCAAGCCGGTCTTTTGTGCTCAGTTGTCCCCAGCGTGCACGGTCGCTGTCTTTATACAGGTCGGCATTCTCTACGTCGGGATTGATTGCCACTCCGTTGTTGAACGAGAACCCAGGTTCGCTTACGTCACCGTCCCAACATAGGGTGTATCCGTTTTCCAGCGCCGTGTTCATTGTGCTTATCAGTTCATCCAGAGGAAGGTTGTACATGCGTTGGTGCTCCCAGTTGTCGGGGATTTCCACTTCGAATGCTTTGTAATAGGGCTTGTGGGTGAAGCTGGTGAGCGGGATATAGTCGTCGGTGTCGATGTCCAGACTTTCTGCAAAGCTTTCAGGGGTGTATTCTTTGCCTTTATACGTGAATTTTTCGGGGAGTTTGCCGAAGTAGATATCGAACAGGCTATTGGCAAGCTGCTGGTATTGGGGGCTGTTCTTGCTTTGTTTGACTGCTTCTGCAGAGAGGGCTTCCACGTATCCGGCAAGTTCGGAGTGGTTGTGTACCGGTGAGTCGTAGTTAATGCCTGTATAGACTTCTTCGGGCACGATACCTACTTGGTTGAATGCAGTCATCCAACTGGTGGTGATGCTTCCTTGCCCTACGTTACCCTTGCCGTGGCGCAGGAAGTTATCGGCCATCTGATTCAGGTATTTCTGGCGCACGATGAACATTTCTGAGAGATCGTATTCTCCTTTGCCTTGGCGCAGCAGTTCCGATTCGATGAACGAGGTGGTGGCGAAGCACCAGCATGTACCGCTTATTGCCTGGTCTTTTACGGGGGTCGTTTTTTGCTGGACTACGGTGTTGAACTTGTATCCATCTTTCTCTTCTGCCATTACCGGCAGGGTGGCAAGCGCGAAGGCTGCCCATACATAATGTTTCAGTTTCATGAGTTCTTGAGTTTTTAAGTTCTTGAGTTACTGATGTCTGTTATTAGTTGTCCATTGTCAATTGTTCGTAAGGTATTCTTTTCGGAACATGTCGAGGAACAGCAGGAAGAGTGATACCAGCAACGGTCCGAAAATGATGCCCATAAAGCCGAAGATGGGAAGTCCTGCCACCACGCCGAAGATTGTAATCAGCGGATGGATGTTTGCCATTTTCTTTTGCAGGATGAACCGGATGAGATTATCGCATTGCGAGATGATGATGCCTCCGTAGGCAAGTAGTATCAGTCCGTGCACCCAATCGCCGATGATGAAGAAATAAGCGGTGACCGGAACCCATACCAGAGCCGTTCCTACCAGAGGGACGATGGAGGCGAAACCGGTAAGCATTGCCGTGAGAACCGGGTTCGGTGCATGGCAAAGCAAATAGCCGAACAATGAGATAAATCCTTGAATGATGGCGAGGAGGGGGATTCCGATGGCATTGGAGCGGACAATGAGCTGGATTTTCTGGAGCACTTCGCGCTTGTTGTTTTCTTCGAAAGGAAGCAGTTCGGAAATGAATTGCTCCATTTTGTCTCCTTCCCATAACATGAAAAACAGGAGCATGATGGCTACGGCAAGGTTTACTATCAGGTCGCTTACCCCAGTCATGATGGAATGGCCGATAGAAGACACTTGGCTGATGATGAATGACAGGTTTTTTTCGGACAATACGTCAAATCCTGTCTTTTCCTCGATGATGCTTATCATTTGCTGGGCGGGGCGGATGATATCGGCAGTATCGAAATGTAGGTTAGATATCTGATTGACTAGTGCCCAGCTGAAAAGTGAAAGTGGTATCAGGATGAACAGGGTTGTTCCAATTGTGATAATCCATACAGAGGCCAAAGGCTTGATTTTCTTTTTCAGCCAGTTTGAGAAGCCGCGCAATAGCAGGTAGAGGGTGAATGCGCCCAAGATGCCGTTCATGAAAGGCTGCGCCTGGCGGAATAATAGAATTCCCAAGCCTACAATCATGATGATGAGTGAATACTTCCAATATTGTTCTTTCATATCCTTAGGTATTTAGCGTTGATGGTTTGTGTTTGGTGATTCGTTCTTCTGATTTCCTTTTCTTCCAAAGCTGCCAGCTGTTGATGGTATTTTGCCACACCACGTAGCTTCCTGGAGCGATGGTTGTAAGCGGGTTCAGATAGGTGGCTGCCATCCAAATGGCAAGCACCGTGTTCTTTTGTCCCAATGCCTGTCCGCCACTGATGCGGTCGTGGTATTTTCCTCCGATGCTTTTTCCTCCCCAAAACTGGAGGCAGCAGATGACTAGTGCCAGAGCAGCGATAATACATTCTTCGGCTATGGAAGTGTTTCCTTCTATCACAGATTGGGTAGTTTGTCCCATTACGATGGTCAGGGATATTCCCCAAAGATAGAATGCCATGTCCTTAAGTCCTACCAGAAATTGATGGACAGGTGGGGCATAACGTCGCAACAACACCGCGATGAAGAAAGGAAAAAGCAGCAAAGGGAATACTTTCCCTAGTATCCGCATGAATGATTCGCCGAACGGAATGTCGGAAGGTTCCACCAGAGGAAAGACCAAAGGGACAACTATGGCTGCCAGAAGATTGGAAGCCAATGTATAAGTGGTAAGCGATGCGGCACTTCCGCCTAGTTTGTTGGTGATGACTGCAGCAGCCGTAGCAGTGGGGCAGATGAGGCAGACCATTGCTCCTTCAAGTGAGATACGCCATACGGAGCTGAAAGGAATGCAGAGCAATACTCCTGCTACTGCCAGACAGGAAATCAGTTGGATAAGCAACAAGATGCAGGTCCATCGCCGCGGAGATAGGTCTTTGACTTCTATCTTGCAGAACGTAAGGAGCAGTTGGGCAAAAATCAGCAGCGGAGTAAGCCAGACCACTAGAAACTTCACGAAAGGTTTGAGTGGATGAAGGAAATCGAACATGGCAAAGCAGAAATATCCTATGACTCCTGCCAGCATGGCCAAAGGCAACGTCCAGTTCTTGATAAATTGTAGCATGGTGTTTCCTACGTTTAGTTTAGGATGCAAAAATAACGAAAAGCGTTAAAATGGTTGCCCTTTTTTCTGTTTTTATAGGCTTTCTCCATTAAAATAAAGAAATCTTGTCTGGCTAAAGGAAGAAACCCACAAAAAACTATTACCTTTGCACCAGACTGGAAACATGGGAAAGTATAGATTTAACATATTATGTATATGCTGTTTCTTGCTGTCTTTCGTAGCAACGGCTTCTGAAGTTACGGACAAATCGTTTACCGTAGTTATAGATGCGGGACATGGAGGTAATGATCCGGGGGCTGTGGGAAGACGTGGGCGAGAAAAGAACATCAATCTGAATGTCGCATTGAAATTAGGCAGGTTGATAGAAGAGCAGTGTGGTGATACGAAGGTGGTTTATACGCGCAAGAAAGATGTATTTGTGCCGTTGCATAGACGTGCCGACATTGCCAATGCTGCCAAGGCGGACTTGTTTATTTCCATCCACACCAATTCTGTTGCTTCACGTAACAGCAGGGTGAGCGGTACGGAGACCTATACGTTGGGACTTCACCGAACGGAGGATAATCTGGAAGTGGCAAAGAAAGAAAACTCTGTCATCTTGATAGAAGATGATTATAAACAGCGTTATGCCGGGTTTAATCCCAATTCGTCTGAGAGTTACATTATTTTCGAGTTCCTTCAAGATAAGTATATGGCACAAAGTGTGAATTTTGCCCAATTGGTTCAGAAACAGTTCCGCCAAAGTGCACGACGTATAGATAAGGGGGTGCATCAGGCTGGCTTTCTGGTGTTGCGCGAAACCACAATGCCCAGCGTCTTGATAGAACTGGGATATATTACCAATGCCGCCGAAGAGCAATACTTGTTGTCCGACAAAGGCAGCTCGGCTTTGGCCCAAAGTATTTATCAGGCATTCTTGAGGTATAAGCAAGAGCATAAGACTCCGGCGGCTGGTGTGGGCGGAGATGTTCCCGTTTCAACCGTGTCAGAAGAGGAAAAGGAAGATTCAGGCATTCAGACAGAACAGGCAAGGAAAGACGGAGTGGAAGACAGACCGGTCTTTAAGATTCAGATATTGACTTCCGACCGGATCTTGCCAGCAAAGAGCCGCTTGTTTAAAGGATTAAGTCCTGTAGGACGGTATAGAGAAAAAGGATTATACAAGTATACTTATGGAGAGACGGTTGATTATAATCAGATACTACGCCTGAAGCGGACGAAAGTAGATGCAAAATTCAAGGATGCTTTCATCATAGCATTCAAGAATGGCGAGAAAATGAATGTCAATCAGGCTATCCGGGAATTTAAACGAAACAGATAATTAAAACAAAAAGACAAGCATATATGAGAAAAGAATTTAAAATAGGACTGGCGGGGATTGCTGCACTGGTCATCTTGTTTTGCGGCATCAAATACTTGAAGGGCATCAATATGTTTAAGCCCGAGAGTTATTACCTGGTAGAGTTTGAAAATGTAAACGGACTTCCTCAGTCGAGTCCGGTGTTTGCCAATGGCTTTAAGATTGGTATCGTGCGTGACATTCAGTACAATTACGCAAAGCCTGGTCATGTGCTTGTAGGCATTGAGTTGGATGAACACATGAAAATACCCAAGGGAAGCCGAGCTGAACTGGTGACGGAAATGTTGGGTACCGTAAAGATGAATCTGCTGCTTGACTTGCAGAATACTACCTATTATAATGAAGGAGATACGCTTCCAGGTTCGGCAAACAACGGACTTATGGGAGCTGCTGAACAGGACTTGCTTCCGAAGCTGCAACAGATGATGCCGAAAATGGATTCCATTTTGGGGTCATTGAACAAGCTGTTGGCAGATCCGGCATTGGCCCAGACGTTGCACAATGCCGAACAGTTGACCGCCTCCTTGAATGCGACCAGTGAGCAGCTGAACAAGTTGATGAGTACCGATGTGCCTCAGGTGATGGGAAACGTCAATGACATTACAGCCAATCTAAAGGTCATCAGCGGTAATTTGAAAGGTGTGGATTACGCTTCCACTATCTTGAAAGTAGATTCTACATTGGCTAATGTCCGTATGTTGACAGACAAATTGAACCGGAAAGACAATACGCTCGGGTTGCTGATGAATGATTCATCTTTATATCAGAATCTGAATGCAACGGCGACCAATGCGGCCAGTTTGTTGAAAGATCTGGAAACACATCCGAAACGCTATGTTCATTTCTCGTTATTCGGGAAAAAAGACAAATAAGAAGCTGTTTTGAATTTATCGTGCGATGATTTGGGATGAGTTTTTGAGGCATTTTCGCTTCTGTGATGAGGAAGATAGCGGGCTATCTGACGAAGAACAGGAGCG
>NZ_NFJA01000072.1:0-19422 GCF_002159615.1 Bacteroides sp. An279 | reverse complement strand
ATCTGACGAAGAACAGGAGCGGAAAGGACCAAAAAATCGCCCAAAGCACGCACGAAAACGGATACATCAAGCCAAGAAAAACTTTTTGGAGAAATTCAAAACAGCTTCTAAAATAGAATCTGTGTACCTCTGTATCCTCTGTGGTGAGAAAATGCACAATTTCATACCGCGCATGGTATAAAAACAGTTCCTTAGTAAATATCTTGTTCTGATGAAGGTGCCTGGACGGATTTTGCCTGTTCGGGTGTCGGTTCATTCATGTTTTCGAATACGAGTGTTTGTTTTCCGTAAACGGCATGGTTGACCTCCATCTTGATGCCTTTGGCACGGTCAATCGGGAGTGTGTTGAGATTATAGCATACCACTTCCGTTCCGAGATTGAACACGTCTGTCGTGTCTCCATATGTGTTGTAGCGGTATTCCAGATGGATATATCCGTCTTCTCCTATCTCTTGTTCATCTGCATGTCTTATCAGGCTGACCCGGTGCTTTTTCTCCAGTGGCATTTTCATATCGAACAGCATGTTCATGTATCCTCCTGCTATCCATGCTTCACGTACATAGGCTGGGTCGTTGGCATATTCGTTCTCGTTTTCATTAGTCAGGTCTTCTACCGTTTTGGTCAGGAAAGTGCGTAGCTGTTCTGGCTTGATTCCCACATCGTATCCGTAATAATTGTCATATAACGGGTTGAAGACCAACAGTCCGCGTGTACCTTCTGTTATCTGATACCCCCATATTCCCGAAGCAGCGGGATACATGGTTCCCCATGTGTCGCCTGTAAAAGTATAGATTCCATCACTCTCTACATGTATGGTCACCCAGTCGTAGGCAATATCACCGATAGAATATCCGTCTCCGTCATCGCATGAGGTTTGAAGCATGCCTATTGTCAGTGCACAGAGACCCATTGCGTATTTCAATAATCTTTTCATATTTGTGTGGTTTTACTATTCAATAAGTAAAGTCGGAAAGAGTTTGAATACTGCATGCATTTAGCATAAATTAAGGAAATATCGGGGGGGAATAAAAAGATGCAGATATACATTGGGACAGCGGTTTGGGAAATTCTCGACAAGCCTTGCTGTGTATGTATATCTGCGTCTCGTTTTTTAAGAATATGAGGGGTAGGTTATTGGGCTGTTGAGTCTGTTGCTGCCGGTGTGGTAGCCTGTTCGGTCTGGGGTGCAGCAAAGCCTTCGGGGGCATTTAACGGATTTGTTTTCTGTTCCTGGACAGCCTGATCCATGATTACAGACGAACCTTGAGTGGCACTTGGCAATACATAAGCAGCTGCAACACTTAAAACTACCATGAAAACAGCCAGTCCCCATGTCAGTTTTTCAATGAAATCGGTTGTTTTTCTTACACCCATAATCTGATTGGAAGAAGCAAAGCTGGAAGCCAATCCTCCTCCTTTTGAATTCTGTATCAATACCACAAAGCACATTAATACAGATGCCAGTACGATTAATCCAACTAATAATAAGTACATTTTCTTTTATTTTGATTTAGCGTTAATAATCAATTTTTCCAAAAATCTCATTTGGTCTGCAAAGTAAGCATTTTTTTTTGGATATTTCAAATTTAATTTCTTGATAATTTCAAGAGCTTTCTCATAACGGTGCTGTTTGACGTATATTTTAGCCAAAGTTTCGGTAAAATAGTTTTCATCGTTTTCGGTTTCTGTCTGTGCTTCTTCATCATCCGGTTCGTTTTCTTCCTGTAGGGATGGAGCGGCGGGCGTTTCGTGCGACTGTGTATTTTCGATAAAACGGTCTATCAGTTCCTGGCCCTTCATTGGAGTGACTTTTTCAGGCTTTGTTCCTTCCTTCAGCAGTATGGTTGCATAGTCCATGTTGGCTTCTGCAGGAAGGGGCAGGTCATTTCCCAAGGATTCGGGTGTGCCAGATAAGAAACGGTCGATGAGGTCGAGGGTGCGGTCTGTATCAGAAGCATTTGCTGGTGTTTTCTTGTCGTTCGTATGCTGTTTGATGGAAAGGCGTTCACCTTCGATGAAATAGAAAAGTACACTCAGGTCGGCAATGTAGAGTGCGCTTTTCTGTAACTCGGCTTTAAAGTCGGGGCTTTGTAGCAGATACAGGTTCTTGAGGTAAAGTAAACGTGCCGTCTGAAAGTAAGGATAGCGCGACAAAAGTTCGCGTAGTTGCTCCAGACTTTCTTCCGATAACGATTCGGGATGTAAAATCCACTGTTGTAGGTTTTCTTGTATCATTTTTACCAGTTAGCCACAGTAGCATTAAATATTTGGTCTACAATCTCATCAATCATTTCACTCACCAGTCCTTCTTGCACAGAAGAAAGCTGCTGGCTGGCATCGTATTCACGGCTTGCCGAGAACTGTTGTTCAAAGTCTTCGGCATGATTGGTATTGTTGACAAAACGCACATTGACGGTCATGCGCAATTCTGCCATTGTAGAATAACCGTCGGAACCTACACCTTTATTATATGCGTCGTAATTGGTTATTTCGCCCGAAAGTTCCAGGTCGCCTCCCTGACGTGCCTGTTTTAAACGGGTTTGCCGCATATAGATGTCTTGCAAAGCCGTGTTGAACATCGATTCCATCGGACCCCAGACAAAGGCTGCCGAACGGTTGGGAAAGTTTTCGAATGAAATGGTTTTTACTTTGTCGTAGTTGATAGATGCTCCATTAAACTTATACGAGATGGAGCAAGCTGTCAGTATGCAGGCAAAGACTGCACACATGCCTATAAGTTTACTGCGTTTTTTATTCAAGTCCATATTCTTTGATTTTTCGGTAAAGTGTACGTTCTGATATTTTCAAGTCGGCAGCAGCGTTTTTGCGTCTGCCATGATGTCGTTCCAAAGCTTTGCGGATCATTTCTTTTTCCACGTCTTCCAATGCCAGGTTTTCTTCTACATATTCTTCGGTATCTTGTACCTCTGAAGGCTCTACGGGGGTGACGTTGATAGGGTGCTCTGTTGCAGATACAGGTTTGACTACCACAGGCGATTCGGGTATGACATTTACTGTATTTTGCAGATAGTGTACCGGCACCTCAGTGGGTTGTGACACGGTAGAGCTGGGGTGTTCGGCCATAATGTCATGAACTAGTTTTTTCAGTTCGGTTACATCCCGGCGCATGTCAAACAAGACCTGATACAGGATTTCGCGTTCGCTTTCGAATCCTTTTTTCTCAGATGCATGGATGCCTAATAAGGCAGGCAGGCGTGACTCTGGCTGTGGAGGCAGGTAGCTCTGCAATATGGCGGGAGTGATATCCCGATTGGTTTCCAGGATGGATATCTGTTCGGTGATGTTCTTCAGCTGGCGGATATTGCCTGGCCACGGATAGTGAACCAAAAGCTGCTTGGCTTCTTCCGTAAGTTGGATGGCGGGCATATGGTATTTTTCGCCAAAGTCTGAGGAAAATTTCCGGAACAACAAGACAATATCTTCTGTACGTTCCCGTAAAGGCGGGACTTTGATAGGCACTGTGTTCAGGCGATAGTAAAGGTCTTCACGGAATCTTCCTTCGGCAATGGCATCGGTGAAATTGACATTGGTCGCTGCTACAATGCGTACATCTGTTTTTTGTACTTTTGATGAACCTACCTTGATGTACTCGCCTGATTCGAGTACCCGGAGAAGGCGTGCCTGTGTCGATAAGGGGAGTTCGCCTACTTCATCAAGAAAAATTGTTCCTCCGTTTGCTTCGGCAAAGTAGCCGTTACGGTCGCTGATAGCACCTGTAAAGGCTCCTTTTTCGTGTCCGAACAATTCGGAATCGATTGTTCCTTCGGGGATGGCGCCACAATTGACGGCTATGTAAGGGCCGTGTTTACGACGGCTGAACTGATGGATGATTTGAGGAAAACTTTCCTTACCTACACCGCTTTCACCGGTTACTAATACCGACAGGTCGGTAGGAGCTACTTGTATAGCTATATCAATGGCACGGTTCAGCCCCTCGGTATTTCCGATGATGCCGAACCTGAGTTTTACGCTTTGGATTTCTGTCTTATTCATATGGGTGACTTCTTTATATGACAAAATTACAAAAATCTTGTTATATCCAGCAATTTTGGCAGCTTTTTATTTGGTGTTAAGAGCCTGGTCACCTTTTTAGAATACGGTACGAATCATGAAACGGATGCCCCATTTATTGGCGGTAGGCAGGTTATTATAATTCAGCCGGCGTACATATTCTATATGCAGTAACTTGAAGATATTGTGTATGCCTGCTGTGATTTCTACATACGGCTTATGTGGATCCATCACATAACTGGAGTAATCGTATCCTCCGGCTGCATTGTAATGTCCTGGAAACATCATTAAGACGTTATCGTTGCGGTTTTGTTCCAGAAATGGATTGTTTTTGTCGGTCAGTTTTCCCCAAAGGCATTTCACGCCGATAAATTCACGCCATTTCAGCTTTTTGAGCAGAGGAATGCGGTTGAACAGCTTGCCTTGCATGTTCCACGATACATCAAGCGAGGCATAGCGGTCGTTCAGAAACTCCATGTTATTGATAAGGTTGAATGTTTCTTCTTGAATGATGTACGACAAGTTGGCTGCCGGCATAATCAAGAGGGGGAAAGGTACCTTGTTCCACTGGATGCCGCCTTTCAGGTATACATCAATATTTCCCCAAGAGTTGAGCCAAAAGCGTTTGTAGGCACTGAAATCGGTCATATTGTATGTATAGTCACTTCCCAGTATACCTTTCACGGAAAGGGTATGCTGAATGGAGAATACCGGTGCATCCAGATTTACCGGCAGGCGGCGTTGTTTGGTATTGACAAATGTTTCTCCCGGTGCATAGCGGAAAGCTATCGAAGCTTCGGCAACGGTAATATCGTGTGTGTTGAATGGTGAATGTACCCATTCCGTACCCGATAGCCTGCCGTTTGCAATGGCAGATTGCAGTTGCGATTCGCCAGCCATGGTGCGGTAGAACAATTTTCCGCATGGCTCATAATTGGCATAGCGTACAAAGGCGGTAGTCTTGAAGCCGAATTCGCGTTCGCGTTCGTATTTAATGGTGGCTTTCCGTTCGTAATTGTATTGGTCTACCGTACATACTTTCAGCGATGTAAACACGTTGTCTTTGTCGGTATGGATAAATTTGTCGGAAGGCAGCATGTTGTCATACTGGTAGGTGAACGTCATCGAATGTTTCGGAAATTCGCGCGGAAGGTATTCTTTCTTGTCGAACGAATATTCCACTTCACCCATATACTTCGACCGCTTGTCTTTGAATCCGTAAGCATAATATCCTTTCAGGAAAAGGTGTGGATTCAAGTTGGCTGTAGTTTGTGCCGATGCACGCAGGCGTAACCCGTCAATGTAGTTAGAGGTAATCATGGTATTGATAGGACCTATATCTACCTTGCTGTCGGGGGTACTGGTTTCCACAAAATTCTCGATAAGTGCTTTTAAGAAAAACATGAAGTATTTGAAACCTTTTATTTTGGTCAGGTCGTCCACAAAACTGCCCATACGTTGTTCCGATTGGGTCAAGTCTTCTTGCCTGTACTTGCTCCAGAATTCGTTGTCGCGCATCATGGCATTTACATCCTTTATTTCTTTTCCTTTTTGTTTGAAAAGTCTGTTGGGTAAAGGGTCAAAGTTGAAGTCGAAATACCGGGTGGTCCGTCTTACTAGAAAGCTTCCCAGTACTTTTTTCAGGTAAGACATTTCGCACAGCATATCATCTTCCAGCAAGGTCCATTCTCCTGTGGGCAGTTCGCCGAACTTCTGGTCAATCACCATGTGGTCGACAAAGTTGATATCGGTTTTCTTTGGCAGGTTCAACTGGCATTGTTTGACACGATAGGTAGAGTCGGCAAGGATATACAGGCTTCCTGTAAATCCGAAGTCTTGTGAGTTGTTGGGCACGAACGAGAGGCGGAAACACTTGTCGCGCTCCACATAAATGGTATCCATGATATAGAACTTGTAAAACCGGATACCTGCTTCCGATATCGGGCTGTCGAACGGATATTGAAGAAAACGGAAACGGTCTTGGTAGATGTCAATATCCTGAAAGACGTCTTTCAGGACAGTTGTAAGCATTTCGCCGGTACTGAACAGCTCGTTCACCCCCGTAGAGTTGATGCCACGCACATAGGTCTTTTCCGAATGCGGTTCTTTACGGTATACGTTTTCATAGACGGTTTCGTCGACCGAAAGGGGAAGGATGTTCTTGCCTGTTACGTCGCATACCTCTACCTGGTCGCGGAAGAAAGGATATTGCTTGAATAGCCAGGATTCGCGTAAAGTGTCTGCCGTGATGTTGTTTTTGGCAAACATGATTTTCTGGTATTTATAATATTGGTAGAAATCCTTCTGCTTCAAGTCTGTTCTCCGCTTCGAAGCAATGACTTTCTTTATCATTTCTACGGCAGGATTGTTCTTGCGGGAGTATTTTTCTTTTTTAGGCCGTATGATGATTTCGTCAAGCATCTGGTCTATTTCTTTCATGCTGACGTTCAGTTCGCTTGTTTTTGCTGATACGATGATTTCTTGTGTTTCGTATCCTACCATGGAAAAAGTCAGTTTAGTCCATCCTGCATGGTATGCAATCGAATATTCGCCATCATTATTTGTTACAGTTCCCACTCCTTTCCCGTCGTAATATATATTTAAATAAGGAATAGGTTCGCCTGTATTTGCGTCGACAACCACCCCATGAATCTGGGCTGCAATCTCCATCATACAGAACCAACCTATAAATATAAGGAGTAATCGTTTCACCATATCAATAATCTTACTACGCTTTTTATTAAATTTGAAAACGAAGGCGAAATTACACCACTTTCTTGTTTCTGACAAATGAAGAACGTTGAAAACTGATAAATAAACCGACTTTTATGTAGTATTAACCATTATTAATTTAGATTTTAAGGAAAGACATTTCAAAGAAAAACCGTACTTTTGTAGGCTCTTACAGAAGAGACTTCAAGGTGACAGCTTGTCGGTTAATAAACAAGAGTATGCAGAAGATACCTTTTTTTCATCAGTTGATAGCAAGTGGATTCGGTAGCGGATACAGTCCGGTGGCTCCAGGTACGGCAGGTGCCCTTTTGGCAATGTTGGTATGGTGGGGATATGCGTCTTTGCTCGATTATGTATTTATACAGGTTATAACAGCATCGTTGGTCGTTGTCTTTACTGTATTAGGTGTATGGTCGGCTGGCGTATCCGAGAAATATTGGGGAGCCGACCCGTCACGGGTAGTCATTGATGAGATGGTGGGAACCTGGATCGCTCTCTTGGCTGTGCCTGCTCATGGGCATTGGGGATACATGGTTGCGGCGTTTCTGTTATTCCGCTTTTTTGATATCCTCAAGCCGTTAGGCATCCGGAAGATGGAGCGTTTCCGGGGAGGATATGGTATTATGGCAGATGATATATTGTCGGGCATTTATGGGCTGATAGTTATTTATTTTTATAGATGGATTGTGACGTGAAGGACTGGCTTATAGGTTTCACTCAGAGGAAAGGTTTGTTTATGTTTATCCGTGCCCAGCTTTCGGCACAGGTAGCGACTGTTGTCGATTTTCTGGTCAGTATTGTACTGAATCAGGGATTCGGCATCTATTATGTTTATGCTACCTTGACAGGCTCGGTCAGCGGAGGATTGGTGAATTGCGCCATTAATTATAAATGGACTTTCCATACTGAAGATTGCGGTCCGATGTATGTGTTGTTTAAATATCTTCTGGTCTGGTTGGGAAGTATTGGGCTTAATTTGTGGGGCACATACCTGCTGACCGAATTTCTGACGATGCAACAAAGTCGTCTGCATCTGACAGACTCTACCGCTTTTATTCTTTCGAAGGTTATTACTTCGGTAACGGTAGCTGTGTGTTGGAATTACAATCTGCACCGTATGTTCGTATTTAAAGATGCTCAAATAAATAATCGATTGAAAAACAGAATAAAACAAATCAAACACCGACATGGAAATAAAAAAACAAGCTAAAAAGATGCGGGACGCATTGCAGCAGTTTATTTATAAAGTGATAGACCCGCTGGTTCATGGAATGATAAAGATAGGTATTACGCCTAATATGGTGACAACTATCGGTTTCCTGGGAAACCTTGCAGGAGCCTGTATTTTGATTTATGCAGGGGCTCATCCGGACGAAACGCCCTATCGGCTTATTGCCTGGGCAGGTGGAGTGATATTGGTATCTTCTTTGTTTGACATGATGGACGGGCAGGTGGCACGCATCGGGAAGATGGCATCTACTTTCGGAGCCATGTACGATTCGGTACTTGACCGGTATAGTGAACTGGTGACATTGGGAGGTATTTGTTTTTGTCTTATCGGGCATGGCTATCTGGCAGGTGCCGTTATAACTTTTGCCGCTTTAATCGGTTCGCTGATGGTAAGTTACGTGCGTGCCCGTGCCGAAGGATTGGGGCTGGAATGTAAAATCGGGTTTATGCAACGTCCCGAACGTGTCGTGCTGACCAGTGTAGCTTTGCTGGTATGTGGTATCACGGCGACTTGTGCCCGCGGGCTTTCGTTTGATGCCATGCTGATTCTGATTATACCGATGGCATTTATTGCAGTTTTTGCCAATATCACGGCATTGGCACGTATCGAATACAGCCGTCGTCAGCTGATAAAGTGATTTTGATATGGATTTTAAGAGACAATTGAAGGCAGGTTTCCCTTCTGTCAGGGAAATCATTACGCTTGTGGCGGCACTTGCGGTGTGGATGGGTGTTACTGCTGTGTTTGTAGGGATACGTCCCGAACATTGGTTAATGACACTTTTGCTGGTAATTTTGTTTTTTTCCGGTTCTTTTACACGTAAGCTGGCAATTGCCTTATTGCCGTTTGTCGTTTTTGCCATATCGTATGACTGGATGCGTATCGTGCCTAACTATGAGGTTAATCCGATTGATGTGAAAGGATTGTACGAAGCCGAGAAGCATCTCTTCGGCATTGCTACTGCACAAGGGATACTGACACCTAATGAATTTTTTGCGGTTCACCATTGTGCGGTTATGGATTTTATGGCAGGAGTGTTTTATTTGTGCTGGGTGCCGGTGCCGGTCTTGTTCGGGCTGGGACTTTATTTTACGCGCCAGCGCCGGGTCTATCTTCATTTTGCACTGGTATTCCTCTTTGTCAATCTGTTGGGTTTTGTCGGTTATTATATTCATCCTGCAGCTCCACCCTGGTATGTCATGCATTATGGTTTCGAACCGGTTCTCAACACACCGGGCGATGTGGCTGGGTTGGGACGCTTTGATGAGATGACGGGACTTACGGTCTTTCATGGGTTGTACGGCCGTAATGCCAATGTCTTTGCTGCGGTACCTTCTTTGCATTCCGCCTATATGGTAGTTACCCTGTTTTATGCTTTCAGGGCGCGTTGTGCCTGTTGGCTTCGGTTGACGTTTACCGTTATCATGTGCGGAATATGGTTTACGGCTGTCTATTCCGGACATCATTATCTGATAGATGTGATGTTAGGTATCTTGTGTGCACTTTTAGGGATTCTTCTTTTTGAGCAGGGTTTGATGCGTATACCAGCCTTCCGGAGGTTTGTCGGGAAATACGTGGGATATATTTCTTAAGAAGCTATTTTGAATTTATCGCCCAAAGCACACACGAAAACGGATACATCAAGCCAAGAAAAACTTTTGGAGAAATTCAAAACAGCTTCTAGAATGACTGGACTGATTGTGTCGCCAATTTTTGCATCAAATATACATCCCGATAGCCTTCCCCGGTATGAACCCAGTCTTTCAGGGTACCGGTGAGGCTGTAGCCCAGCTTTTTGAACAGGCGGAAACTGGCTGTATTGTCACTCCGGATGTAGGCATACAGCTGGTGAATGCCCAACAGCCCGAAACAATGTTGTTCCAGTAAGCAGAGTGCCTCAAAGGCAATGCCTTGGCGGCGGTAAGCAGGTTTTACAACAATGCCTGTCTCGGCGCGCCGGTGACGCGCGTCAAAGGCGAACACATCTATAATGCCTGCCACTTCTCCTGATGCATGTTCAATCATGAGGCGGAGTTGACCGTCGGCGAACAGGTCGTTTTGGTTTTCGGCGATGTATTTTTTCAACTGGTAACGCGAATAGGGACCTGTGGCAGGGCCGTTTTCCCAAAACGAGGCATCGTTTTCGAAAAACATCATTTCATCAATATCCTCAGGCTCTGGAGCGCGTAGGCTGATTTTACTGGAATGCAAGGACGGGTTCATTCGGACAGAGAGGTATCAGAGAGGTTTAATTCACTCAGCAGGCGTTCTTTGCCTGGAACGCAAAACAGTGAGGCTATTACGGTCATACCGGTGCAGAGCAATCCGGTGGTGTCCATCGTCCAATAGTAAGCAGACAGACTTGCAAGAGAGGCTACTGTGAGCAGGGCGATGCGTATTTCGCTCCACCGGCGGTAACTCTTTAGGGCATTCTTGAGAGGAAGGGCAGCGATGTGCCGTGTAAGTGACAGGTTGAAGAGGCGCAGCGACAGGGGGATGAGGCATATCGTGAGCAGGATGCTGGTTACCTGCATGATGTATTCCATTTGGGCATCGCCTGCAAAAAGCCCTTGAGGCAAGATGTCGCATTCATATAGCGCGGCGAGCAACACAGTCAGCACCCACATCAGGGCATATTCGGCTTTCAATATCCGTATCAGGCGTTTCAGTTCTTTTTCCATAAATCGTAAAATCGTAAATTGTTAAATCGTAAATTCAAATCGTGGTGCCCGTGAACACAATCCGGTTGGCGATGGAGCGTCCCAGCGTGACCTCATCGGTATATTCCAGCTCGTCGCCGATGGAGATGCCCCGAGCGATGATGGTCAGTTTCACGTTGTAGGGTGCCAGTTTGCGGAAGATGTAAAAATTGGTTGTGTCGCCCTCCATGGTCGAGCTGAGCGCCAGGATGACTTCCGACACGGTGCCTGCCTTCACGCGTTCCACCAGGCTTTCTATCTGCAGGTCCGATGGACCGATGCCGTCCATCGGCGAGATGACTCCGCCCAGCACGTGGTACAGTCCGCGGTATTGCTGGGTGTTTTCGATTGCCATTACGTCACGGATGTTTTCTACCACGCAGATGGTCGAGGCATCGCGCGAGGGATTGGAGCAAATCTGGCAGACGTCCGTGTCCGAAATGTTGTGGCACACCTTGCAATACTTCACTTCATGTTTCAGCCGGATGAGCGCATTGCCGAACGATTCCACTGCCTGCGTGTCTTGCCGAAGCAGGTAGAGCACCAGCCTCATGGCGGTCTTTCGGCCGATGCCGGGCAACTTGGCAAATTCGTCTACTGCTTTTTCGAGTAATGCGGACGGATATTGTTGGTTCATCGTTTCTAATTTCCTTATCTGTTTCTGGGGCGCAAATGTACGAAAAATCCGGTTTCTTTAAGCGATGCGGCAAGGAAAACTTTCAAACGCAGCCTGTTGCCTTGCGGCTTTTGTCAGGCTGAAACGATGGTTTTAACCGGTGAAAACTGCAGTTTCAGCCTGTTGAAACTCCTCAAGCGGCTGGAAGTTTCGCGGGTGGCGATTGGTTGTCTGTGTGATTGTGGGCTTTTTCAGTTGATGATGAGTTTGTACCCGATGCTTCGGACATTTACGATGCGGATGCGCTCGTCGCGCGAGAGCTTGTGGCGGAGTTTGGTGATGAACACGTGCAGGCTGCGCTGGTTGAAGAAGGTGTCATTGCCCCATAGGTCTATCAGGATGTCTTGCATCGGGGTCACTTCGTTCCGGTTTTCACAGAGGCGGCGGAGGATTTCGCTTTCACGATGGGAAAGTTCGGTTTCGCTTCCGAGGTATGAAAGGCGTTGGGTCGTGGCGTTGAAGTGGTATCTGCCTATTTCGAATTCCGTTGCGGAAGGTTGGTTTTCCGAGGCGGGATAACGGGATGCCCGTCCTAAGAGCGCTTTGATGCGCACGATGAGTTCCTGCATCCCGAACGGCTTTTTCAAGTAATCGTTTCCGCCTAATTCGAAGCCCTCTACCACATCGTTCGTGGCAGAGCGGGCGGTGAGGAAGAGCACGGGTGTCTGCTTATCTTGCCGGCGGATGCGGCGCACCATTTCGAATCCGTCCATGCGGGGCATCATCACGTCCGCTACCAGCACGTCGGGCTTTTCCTCGAAGAACTGCCTGAGCCCTTCTTCCCCGTCTTTTGCCAAGCGGATGAAGAAGCCTTGCCCTTCCAGGGTGTCTTTGATAATCAGGGCGAGGGTCTCTTCGTCTTCTACTAACAATACGTTGATAAGTGATTCTTCATTTTTCATGCTTCATTCTTAATTTAATCGTAAATTCGCTTCCTCGTCCCGGTTCGCTCTTCACTTCCACCGTTCCGCCGTGTTTCTCGGTCATGGTCTTCACGTAATACAGCCCGAGCCCGTAGCCCTTTACGTCGTGCAGGTTTCCGGTAGGCACACGGTAGAATTTGTCGAACACGTGGCGTTGCTTGTCGTGCGGGATGCCGATGCCTTGGTCGCGGACGGAGAGGATGAACCAACCGTTTTCGGTGCGGCATCTTATTTCGACCCGTGCCTCGCCGGGCGAATATTTAATGGCGTTGTCGATGAGGTTGCTCACGATGTTGCCGAAATGGGTGCGGTCGGCGCATACCGCCAGCCCTTCCGGCTCGATGCGGAGGGTGATGCCGACGGGTTTGTCCGCTTTCAGCTTGTGCTGTTCGATAAGGGGCGCGATGACCTCTTCGGGCGGGAAGGCCTCTACGTGCAGGCGGAAGGTCTTCCGGCGTTCCATCGACATGCCGAGTATCTGCTCTACCAGCCCGCTTAGCCTTCGGAGCTGTTCCTGGCAGATGCGTAGGTAGCGTTCCCGTTTAGCAGGGTCGGTTCCGGTCCCGAAATTGAGCAAGGCATCGTTGGCAGCGTATGCCACGGCGATAGGGGTTTTCAGTTCGTGGGTGATGTTGTTGGTGAAGTCGCTTTTCATTTCTTCCAGCGTCTTTTGGCGCAGGAGGGTGCGGATGAGGAAGCCGAACGCAAGCCCCAAGATAACCAGTATCAGCGCCGAGGCGGTGAGGATGCCTGCCATTTGGGTGAGCACGATGCTTTCGATAGGCTCTAAGGTGAGCTGGTAGAGCCAATTGCCGTGCCGGTCGTAACTGTAATCGTAAATAATGGCTTTCGGCGAAGGGAGGTAGCCTCCGGTGGTTTTGACATTGAGCGTGTCGGTGAACGTATAGCTCGAATCGACGGTGCTTCCCCGGTGCAGGTACATCAGCCGGTAAGGGGCGCGGATGCCGATGCGGCGAAGTTCGGTCTCTAAGAGGCTGTCGAAGACGGCGAAATCGGGATCGCTCAGTACGTCCATGGCGGCGTGCAGCCCTTGCTGGAAGTTGGAGGCGAGTTCGTCAGCCGAGTTTTTGTTTTCGAAGAGGATAGAGGCGATGTCGGCTTGCAGGGCAGCTTGCGGGGTGGGGACGGTGTCTTTTACACTGTGTTCCCAAATGGAGATGCGGGTGCTGTCGCCGTACTTGACGCTGCGGATAGTATGGGTCTTCGTGAACGCCCGTTCGTCGTCGTATCCGGTCGAGACGGTCACTTCGGCTTGTGCCAGCGAATCGTTTTGCATCCGCCTGACGCGTGCAATCATTTCGTTGTAATCGCTCGTGCGCAGGGCTTCGCGGATGTCCTTTTCCATCTCGCTCCGCTGGGTGCGGTAAAGGCTGGTCAGCCAATAGGCTTGGTAAGCGAATACGCCTGCCAGCGAGAGGATGACTAACAGGGCAATGTATTTCAGGGGCAATTTCATGCGGCGGTTCTTTTTTAGGTTTGTTTTTATTGAATATCCGCATTTTGCCCAATTAGCTGTAGGGGCGTATTGCATACGCCTTGAAAACATCCACGTAGATAAGTGTGTGCATTCGGGCGTATGCGATACGCCCCTACATGGGCTGTTTGCGGATATTCATATTGTTCTTTCTCTGCAATTCCTTGCCGACGCCGTGGGGAAGCTTTCCCGGCTTGGGATTCCTTGCCGACGCCGTGGGGAAGCTTTCCCGGTTTGGGATTCCTTGCCGACGCTGTGGGGAAGCTTTCGCAGGCCTGCAATTCCTTGCCGACACCGTGGGGAAGCTTTCGCAGGTCTGCAATTCCTTGCCGACACCGTGGGGAAGCTTTCGCAAGGCAAAGATAGGTCTTTTCGTCCGATCTTGCGGAAAACGGTAAGACTAAATAACACTTCCGGTAACACTCGGTAAGGCGGGAGATAGGGCGGATTCCGCGGGAAATGCCGAATTTTGCCGTATCAAACAAAAACGGAAATACGATGAAACGAATGATTTTGATTATCGGGCTGGCAGCTTTCGGAGCGGGGCTTCCGGCGCAAGAGGCGGTAGATAGTTTATTGACGGGCGACGTGCAGGCGGACAGTCTGTTTCAGGCTTTGCCCGAAGTGCTGGTGGAAGGCGAACGCCCCGTGGTCAAGGCATTGCCGGGGAGGCTGGAATACGACCTGCCCCGCATGATTGCGCAGAAACCGATAGACAATGTATATGATGCCTTGAAAGAGCTTCCGGGCGTGGTGGAAATGAACGGCGGACTGACGTTGGGGGCACGGGGCGTCACCGTCATCTTGGACGGAAAAGTGACGAATATGAGCACCGAGCAGCTTTATTCGTTGCTCAAGTCGATGCCTGCCAGCCGTATCGAGCGGGTGGAAGTGATGTACAATGCTCCGGCGCGTTATCAGGTGAGGGGTGCGTTGATAAACGTCCGCCTGCGCCACCGCATCGGCGACCCCGGCTTGGTGCAGGGCGAAGCGTTCGCCAAGTATGACCAGCGGCACAAAGCTTCGTTCGAGGAGCGTGCCTCCTTCTTATATAATGGAGGGAAACTCTCGGCGGATTTCCTTTACTCGCACACGCACGGCAAGAGTTATAACACGACCGACAAAGAAGCCCGTCATTGGCAAGAGGCGGAGGACGAAACCTGCCTCATCGAAAATCACCAGACGGGACGCGGACGAGACCATACGCATACGTTCCGCCTCGGCGCCGATTACCGGTTTGCCGAAAATCATACGCTGGGCTTTGTCTATAATGGGAGTTACGATACCAGCCATTATAACCAATATACTACGGGCACACAGACTGCAACGACCTTGGGCAATCAGGAATCATGGCTTCACGATGGGCGGTTGGATTATCAGGTTCCGTTCGGGCTGAAGGCAGGCGTAGAGTTTACATGGTATCATGCGCCAGGCAGCCAGCGTCTCGCCAGCGAAATGGAGGAGACGGACATGGACTTTTATACCGAAGACGCGCAGCGCATCAATGCCTGGAAGTTTTATCTTGGGCAAGAGCATCAGCTGAAGCACGGCTGGGGGCTGAACTACGGGGCGGTTTATACGACGAGTGTGGACAATTCGTTCCAGCGGTATTCGGGGAATGAAGAATTGCCTTCGGATATGTTTTCGCGCCGGAGGGAACGGACGCTGAATGTGTATGCGGGCTTCAGCAAATCGTTCGGCGAAGACTTGTCGGTAGACTTTTCGCTGGCAGCCGAGCATTACCAGATTCCGGTGTGGAACGAATGGGACTGGTATCCGAACCTGACGGCTACGTATAAACCGTCCGCCAGCCATCTTGTGCAGCTTTCTTTCAGCAGCGACAAGCGTTATCCCGATTATTGGGCGGTGCAGGACGCGGTGTCTTATCTGGGCGGGGGTTACTCGGAGGTGCAGGGCAATTCGCAGCTGAAGCCTTCGAAAGACTATAACCTGACGCTGATTTATATGCTGAAGTCGAAATATACTTTTGCCGCATGGTTCAGCCATACGGAAGATTATTTCACGCAGACGCTTTACCAGTCGCCCGAACGTTTGGTGGAAATCTACCGTTACCTGAACTTTAATTTCCAGCGGCAGGCGGGCATCCAGGCTTCCGTTCCTTTTAAGATAAAGAAATGGCTCGATTCGCGCCTGACGCTGATAGGCGTATGGATGCGCGAGAAAGACGCCGACTTCTATGATATGCCTTTCGACCGGCGCATCGCTTACGGCATGGCGGTGTGGAACAATACTGTTACGCTTTCTACCCGTCCGGACTTGCGCTTGACGCTGAATGGTTTCGTGCGCAGCAAAGCTCATCAAGGCACGTACGATTTGCCTGCCAGCGGGAATGTGGACGTAGCGTTGCGTTACGCTTTCGCTGATAAGAATTGCATCCTCTCGGCTTGGTGCAAGGACATTTTCGAGACCGCGGGCATCGACCCGTATGTCCGCATCGCCCGCCAGTGGGTGACAAACGATTATTCATGCTACCGCTCTGTAGGCTTATCGTTTACGTGGAAATTCGGAGGTTATCAGGAGAAGCATCGGGAAGCGGTGGATACATCCCGTTTCAAATAGTGTCTTTTTCGTGCGTTTGCAGCGGAGTTTGAAGATATTTTGCTATCTTTGCCTTGTCACTTAATCATATAAGGAGGAATACGCTATGAGAGTATCAGCATCGATGGAAAGTCTTTGGCAATATATCCAGTCGCTTTCGCTTAGCGAGCGGAACCGTATATGGCTTGCCGACAAATTGCTGGAAGGCACCCGTAAGGAGGAAGAGGAAACCGAGTATATCAGCAAGGAAGAAATCCTCGCGGGGATTGACGCGGGGCTGAAAGATATGAAGGCTGGACGAACACGGCCTGCCGAAGAATTATTAGAGGAGCTTCGGAATGGACTATAAGATAAAAACGGCAAAATCTTTTGATAAGGAAATTAAAAGATTAGGTAAACGTTATGCGTCCATTGCTGACGATTATGCGAAACTGCTTCTTGAGATTTCAGCCAATCCGCACCTCGGTACCGACTTGGGCGGCGGATTGCGCAAGATTCGCATGGCTATCACCTCGAAAGGGAAAGGCAAGAGCGGCGGCGCGCGGGTTATTACCTTTACGGTAGTGGTAGCGGTGGAAGAGAGCGAAATCAACTTGCTTTACATTTACGATAAGGCTGAGCGTTCTTCTATCAGCAAGAAAGAAATCGAAGAGCTGCTTCGGTTAAATAGATTGAAATGACAATGAACGGCATATTCATCCTTGTTACCATAGCGGTTTATTTCGGCATCCTTTTGCTGGTGGCGCATATCACGTCGGTTCGCAGCAGCGACAACGATGCTTTTTTCCGGGGCAACCGCCAGTCGCCGTGGTACATTGTGTCGTTCGGTATGATAGGGGCTTCGCTTTCGGGCGTGACGTTTGTTTCGGTGCCCGGCATGGTGCGGAGCATTGATATGACGTATATGCAGACCTGTCTGGGCTTTTTTGTCGGTTATCTGCTGATAGCCCATGTGCTGCTTCCGCTTTATTACCGGCTGAACCTGATTTCCATTTATACTTATTTGAAAGAACGTTTCGGTGTCTGTTCTTATAAGACGGGCGCTTCTTTTTTTCTGGTCTCTAAATTGCTGGGAGCGTCCGCGCGTCTGTACTTGGTCTGTCTGATTTTGCAGCATTATGTGTTCGACGCATACGGTGTCCCTTTTTTGCTGACTGCCATCGGTACGGTAGTCCTCATCTGGCTATACACGCATAAGAGCGGGATACGTACCATTGTCTGGACCGATAGCCTGCAGACCTTCTGCCTGCTGGCGGCTTTACTCCTTATTATATACAAGGTAGTGGCGATGCTCGGTGGCGACTGGCCATCGGTTGCCGGTGCTGTGGCGGATAATGCGCACAGCCGTATCTTTGTGCTCGACGACTGGCATTCGAAGCAAAACTTTTTCAAGCAGTTCTTCAGCGGCATTTTCATTACCATCGTTATGACAGGGCTGGATCAGGATATGATGCAGAAGAACCTTTCGTGCCGCAACCTGAAGGAGGCGCAGAAGAATATGTATTGTTACGGTTTCTCGTTTTTGCCGGTCAATTTCCTGTTTCTGGTGTTGGGGATATTGTTGTTGCTGGCTTCTTCCCGGTTGGGGGTAGACTTGCCAGCCAAGGGGGATGATATTCTTCCGATGTTTGCCGCCGAGGGATATTTAGGTCCGGTGGTGCTGGTGCTCTTTACCATCGGCATAATCGCTGCGGCTTTTTCCAGTGCCGATTCGGCATTGGCGGCATTGACCACCAGTTTCTGTATTGACATTCTGGAGGTAGGACAGTTTTCGGAGGGTAAGGCACAACGCATCCGCCGGTGTGTACATATAGGTATTTCTGTTGTTTTTATCGGCTGTATGTTGGTGTTCAAGGCGGTAGGCAGTCAGAGTATTATCGATACGATTTATGTACTGGCAGCCTATACGTACGGGCCGCTGTTGGGCATGTTTGCTTTCGGAATGTTTACCCGCAGGTTGCCTCGCGACCGGTTTGTTCCTTATGTGGCGTTGCTCTCTCCGCTGGTGTGTTATGCCACCGACCGCCTGTGTTTTTACCTGGCAGGATATGCTTTCGGTTATGAAATGTTGATGTTCAACGGGCTGCTGACCTTCTTAGGTTTGTGGTCATTGAGCAGGAAAGTGTTAAAAAGCTGATGCAGAACATAAAAAAAGGTATTTGTTGTTCGGAGAAAAGCTTGTAATTTCGCAGCCAACAATCAAAAACAACCTAATGGTATCATGAAGACACTGATTATAACATTAATTTGCGGGCTGCTGGCGGTAAATTCCCTTTTTGCAAAAGGTTTCGAGCGTCCGGTTACGGCCGATTATCAAAAAGGGGTAGAGGCTTTGAACGAAGGTAATATCGAACAGGCTTATACTTATCTGACTAACGAACTGAACGCCAATCCGGAGAATGGCTATGCCCATTGCTATATGGCTTTGGTCTGTAATTTTTGCGGAGATGCCAAGTTGGCTTTCCATGCAGTAAACGAAAGCTTACGCTTTATACCCGAAGCGGATACCGAGTATCGTGCGTTTGCGTATTATACGCGAGGCATGCTGCTGATGAATGCCAAGGCATACGCCGAAGCGGAAGAAGATTTGGATGAGGCTATCCGCCTGACTCCTTCGGATGTGGAAAACTACAAGGCACGTGCGGAAGTTTATATGAACAACGGCAAGTATGAAGAGTCATTGGCCGATTTGCAGATGGCGATGAAATTGGACAGCCATGCCGATGTATATGATTTGATGATGCAGTTGCTTCAGGCAAATCCCGACCCGGTTTTCTTCGATGAGGTGACCAGTGCATTCAGCAATGCCACGGCAGCGCGTTGACGCTTTTTCACCACAGATTACACAGATTAATCAATTTACGATTTGATAATTTACTATTTTTGATATTAAGAAGCTGTTTTGAATTTATCGTGCGATGATTTGGGATGAGTTTTTGAGGCATTTTCGCTTTTGTGATGAGAAAGATAGCGGGCTATCTGACGAAGAACAGGAGCGGAAAGGACCAAAAAATCGCCCAAAGCACACACGAAAACGGATACATCAAGCCAAGAAAAACTTTTTGGAGAAATT